>DBGBSM010000521.1:0-1509 GCA_048468815.1 Parabacteroides sp. | reverse complement strand
TCGGCATAGAACCGGAGGTTTTCGAGCAGAAGCACTTCGCCCGGTTGCAAGGCAGCGGCTTTTACGGCAGCTTCTTCGCCTACGCAGTCGTTAGCAAACTGAACATCTACGCCCAGTAATTCGGAAAGGTGGGGAAGGATGTGCTTCAGGGAGTATTTATCGGTAACTCCTTTCGGACGTCCCAGGTGAGAACCGATAATCACGCTACCGCCGTCGGCAAGAATCTTCTTCAAGGTAGGAAGAGCAGCGCGCATACGAGTGTCGTCTGTGATGTTGAAATTTTCATCCAGGGGTACGTTAAAGTCTACCCGCACAAATGCCTTTTTACCGGCAAAGTTGAAATTGTCAATTGTTTGCATAACTGTATTGTTTAAAAACTCTATGTTTTGCGTTAAAATGCACGCAAATATAGTAAAATGATTCCTGAAACTTCCACCTGCGTCCCGATTTTATTCGATTAATTTGAACCGCATCCGCAGGCGTCCGTCTTTAAAATCATACGTAAGCAGCTTGAATTCGCCTATTTCGGACGTGTTGGATACGTGGGCGCCTATGCAAGCGCATGTATCGTAGTCGCCTATGCGTACGATGCGCAGCGTAGGGGAGGCGTCTTCGGGCAGTTTACTGAGGTCGGCGATGTGCGCCGCTTCTTCTTTCGGCATAAACTCGATGGTTACGGGCAGGTTCCGCCGGATTACCTCGTTTACTTTCCGCTCTATTTCCCGCATCTTTTCGGGCCCCGGCTCGGCGTCGAGGAAGTAATCGCATTTCGATTTCTTCCGTTCGATATGGGCGTTCATCGAGCGTTTGCATCCGAATTCCCGTACCATCGTCTGGTTCAGTATATGCTCGGCGGTGTGCATAGGCGGGTACTCCTGTTTGTTGTGTTCGTTGAGTTGAATTTCCTGTTCCATATTAATTATTTTGATTGATTAAATTTACTATTACTTTTACCATCATGTCCTTTTCTTCCGTACGGCTTTCTGCAATCATTAAAGTAAGAGCTACGAGGGTATTATCCGCAATCCTTTTTTCTCCATTAGGGGAATAGAGAATACCGTTATTTTCCATGAACCAAAGGAATAACATGGCCGCAATCGTTTATTGCCATCGCTAAAAGAATGGTTCTTGGTTACCAGATAAAGTAACATGGCAGCTTTTTCTTCAATACTGGGATAAAGTTCTATGCCATCGAAAGTTTGGTAAATAGTTGCAATAGAACTTTTAAATGATTGGTCTTTTTCATGTGCAAATAATTTGCTTTCTCCAAATTTCCCTTTTAGGCTTCGAATGGCTTCCATGGCGTTTTCATATGTAGCGTGGAATCTGTCGCCTTTTGTTGTATTTTCAATGAAGAGTTGTTGATAATCGTATTTATCTAAGGAATCAAGGGCATAAACATAATCGGTTACGACGGCTAGTAACCCTTTGGATTGGTCGGATGTTAATTGTTCTTGGTTTTTGAGTGTATTACCGAGAATATGAACCATGTCTTTTAGTTCTTGATAC
>DBGBSM010000520.1:0-3074 GCA_048468815.1 Parabacteroides sp. | reverse complement strand
CTTCCACATAGTCTAAATACTCTTCGTCTTCTGCCGTAGTAGTATAAAAAACGGTATGTACGGCCGGCGGGGCGGTTTGCACCAGCAACGAGTCGACGCCTCTTCCGGCATTCGTTTGCTCCGGCATGGCGAAAAAGAATTTGAAGAAAAGCAAAAGGCCGGCAAATACGGCAGCCAGGTAAAACAACGGTTTAATGCGGGCATACAGCGTAACCGGCGGCCGCGTATTTTCACGAACAGGTTCCGGGAGCTTTTCCATGATACGCTCCGTTAACCCTTCCAGGTATCCTTCGGGAACCGTGAACGGGTTTTTCGCTTTCAACTTGTCAAGTGGATCAGGTGCTGTTTTCATTTTACGCTTTCTTTTTTTGAAAGGAACGGCTGAAAAACGCTCCTTCTGTATTCCGTATGACTATCCGCCGGTGAAAAGGTTTAAATATCCTTCGTTAAATATTCTTCTATTTTTTTTACCGCATGATGATACGACGCTTTCAAAGCGCCTACCGAAGTACCGAGTATATCCGACATTTCTTCGTATTTCATTTCGTCGTAGTATTTCAGGGTAAATACGAGGCGTTGTTTTTCCGGGAGAGTCAGAAGCGCCTGTTGCAGCTTGAGCTGCGCCTCGTCGCCGTCGAAATATTCGTCGCCTTTCAGTTTTTCGAGCAGGAACAAATCCGTATCGTCCAGCGAAACGCGGTTCTGGGCGCGCTGGCGGTTCAGGAAAGTAATGCATTCGTTCACGGCGATTTTATAGAGCCAGGTGGATAGTTTGGCTTCGCCGCGGAAATAGTCGAGGTTCGTCCATGCTTTGACGAACGTATTTTGTAACAGGTCGTTCGCATCTTCGTGGGCCAGTACCATTTTCCGGATTTGCCAGTACAGCTTTTCGCCGTACAGGTTCACTACCGTTTCGAATGCTTTTCGTTGGGTATCCGGGTTACGGAGCAGGGTGATGAGTGATGCTTCGTCGTAAATCTGCATTATCGCCTTTTAATTTGGCGTAAACTTACATAAAAAAACGGGATTATAAAACTCAACCGGTAATTAAGGAGGGGAAGAGGCGGCGCCGGAACGAAACCGCCGGCCGGAACGGAGCGGAATAAAAAAGGAAAGGGAAGCGATGAAAAATAAAACACAGAGTAACGGAGCCGCCGGATTCGTACATTATAATATAGTATGATCACCCGGAGTCTCCGTATCTCTGTGTTCGCTTTTATACAGAAGCGTTATTTATCGGCCGCGGCCGGCATTACATCATGCCGCCCATGCCGCCCATACCCGGATTCATGGCCGGAGCGGGCGTATCTTCTTTCTTTTCGGCGATAACGCATTCGGTGGTAAGGAACATACCGGCGATAGAAGCGGCATTTTCCAACGCAACGCGCGTTACCTTGGCGGGGTCGATTACACCGGCTTCGTACAGATGTTCGAATTTATCGGTGCGGGCATTGTATCCGTAGTCGCCTGTGCCTTCTTTCACTTTCTGAACGATTACGGCACCTTCTTTACCGGCGTTTTCAACAATCTGGCGAAGCGGTTCTTCGATGGCCCGTTTTACGATTTCCACACCCGTGGTTTCGTCTTCGTTTTCGCCCTTCAGGTCTTCCAATGCAGCGGTAGCCCGGATGTAAGCGATACCTCCGCCCGGAACCGTACCTTCTTCGATAGCGGCGCGCGTAGCGCTCAAGGCGTCTTCTACCCGGTCTTTCTTTTCTTTCATTTCCACTTCCGAAGGAGCGCCTACGTACAGAACGGCTACTCCGCCGGCCAGTTTAGCCAAGCGTTCCTGCAATTTTTCCTTGTCGTAGTCGGAAGTCGTATTTTCGATTTGCGACTTGATCTGGTGGATACGGGCCTGGATAGCTTCTTTGTTACCAGCGCCGTTTACGATAGTCGTGGTATCTTTCGTTACGGTTACCTTCTCGGCCGTACCCAGCATGTCCATCGTAGCCGAATCCAGCTTCAACCCTTTTTCTTCGGAGATTACCGTACCGCCCGTCAACACGGCGATGTCTTCGAGCATTTCCTTGCGGCGGTCGCCGAATCCCGGAGCCTTCACGGCGCATACTTTCAAGCCGGCTCTCAAGCGGTTGACAACCAGGGTAGCCAATGCTTCGCTATCGATGTCTTCGGCGATAATCAGCAACGGACGTCCCGATTGAACGGTAGTTTCCAGGATAGGCAATAATTCTTTCAGTACGGAAATCTTCTTGTCGTAGATAAGGATATACGGATTTTCCATATCCACTTCCATTTCTTCCGTGTTGGTTACGAAATAAGGCGAAATATAACCGCGGTCGAACTGCATGCCTTCTACTACTTCTACCGTAGTTTCGGTGCCTTTGGCTTCTTCCACCGTGATAACGCCTTCTTTTTTCACTTTCTTCATGGCTTCGGCAATCAGCTTACCGATGGTTTCGTCGCCGTTGGCCGAAATTTTAGCCACATGTTCGATTTTCGAGAAATCGTCGCCTACGGCCTGCGATTGCGAAGCGATATTTTCCACTACTTTCGCAACGGCTTTGTCGATACCGCGTTTCAAATCCATCGGGTTGGCACCGGCGGTAACGTTTTTCAATCCCACGCCGATAATCGACTGAGCCAGAACGGTAGCCGTAGTCGTACCGTCGCCCGCGTCGTCGTTGGTTTTCGAAGCCACTTCTTTTACCAACTGGGCGCCCATGTTCTCGAACGGGCAGGCGATTTCCACTTCTTTCGCTACGGTAACCCCGTCTTTCGTGATGTGGGGAGCGCCGAATTTCTTTTCGATAATCACGTTGCGGCCTTTCGGACCTAACGTTACTTTTACTGCATTCGCCAGTTCGTCGACGCCTTTTTTGAGTAAGTCGCGGGCATCCGTATCGAATTTAATTTCTTTAGCCATACTGTTTATACGTTTTTAGGGTGATTGTTATACATTAAATAATTGCCAAAATGTCTGACTGACGCATGATGATGTATTTTTCGCCTTCGAGCTCGATTTCCGTCCCGGCATATTTGCCGTATAATACGTTATCGCCCGGCTTTACAACCATTTCCTCGTCTTTCGTACCGTTTCCGACGGCTACGAC
>DBGBSM010000519.1:0-4054 GCA_048468815.1 Parabacteroides sp. | reverse complement strand
GTTCTCTTGCGCATATTTATAGTCTTTTTTGGTATACGGATTGCTGTATGGCCAAAGATTCCGGAAGTCACCTATCAAATCATGGCCGCTATGGTCGATGCAATCGTCGAGATAAGCGACCACATCGGTTACCGACAAAGCGCCTTCCGGCAACGGCATGCTTTCCTGTTTATAATATCCGGTATAAAAGAGGTAAGCCCGTGCCAGCAAGGCCTCTGCCGCCCATTTCGTGGCTCTCCCCAGTTCGGCGTTGCCGGCTGCGCTATACCGGGTGGAAGGTAATTGCTCTATAGCCGCTTTCAGGTCGGAAGCAATCAAAGTATACAACTCGTTTGCCGCAGCGCGGGGATTGTTTACCGGCTCGGTATCCGTAATCAAGGGTACCGTACCGAACATGCGGCAAAGGTCGAAGTAGAAATAAGCACGCAGGAAGTGGGTTTGCCCTTCAATCTTTTTACGTACCTCTTCATTTTCCCATGCAATAGCATCGAGTGAGCTAAGCAGCATATTGCACCGGTAGATGGCCCGGTAGTTCTGTTTCCACACGTCGGCGAACATATTATCGTCTACCTTTTTCAACCGGTCGACGGCATGCATCCGACGGTCGTCGGGGCCTCCCCCGCCGAAACGGTCGTCGGAAAGCAATTCGGCAGTCATAAAGAAACTCTGTCCGTCTTCTCCGGGAGTCATTTCACGGAGCAGGGCATATACCCCCGTCAATGCGGTTTCTGCGTCCGCCGCATTTTTAGGGAAGTTGGAGTTATCTTTCTTGGTCAGGTTTTCCGTATCCAGAAAGTCTTCGCAGCCCGAAAATAAGAGGGCTATGATTGCTGTAAATATCCATATCTTTTTCATAATGCTCGTCTTTTTAGAATTTAATATTAGCGCCTACCATATAAGTTCTCGGACTGGGATAAAAGCCTAAATCCACCCCGGATACCCAATCCTGATACCCGCCGTAACCTATTTCCGGATCCATGCCCGAATAGCCGGTAATCGTGAAAAGATTCTGTGCCGCCACATACAGGCGGAGCTGTTTCAAGGGCAGGTTCTTAAACAGTTTCTTAAAGTCGTAACCCAACGTAAGATTCTGCATACGCAGATAATCGCCGTCTTCCATATACAGGTCGGAGTTGAATTGCCAGTTCGAATGAGTTCCCGACGTGAGGCGGGGTAATTTATCGGAAGTGCCTTCGCCGTGCCAACGGCCGAAGATTTCGGAAGTATAGTTCTGGCGGGCGTAGTCTACATACGAGCGATACGACTTCATGATCTGGCCGCCGAAAGCGCCGTTCATCGTCAGGCTGATGTCGAAGCCTTTATACGAAGCGCTCAGGCTCAAGCCCAGATTCAAGTCGGGATGCGGATCGCCTAACATGCCGCGGTCGTCGTCATCTATCACGCCGTTGCCGTCGCGATCCACCCAGATTACATCGCCCGGTTTGGCTCCGTCAAGCTTGGCGCCTTTGTAGTTGATTATTTCTTCTTCCGTTTGGAAGATACCGGCTGTTTTGTAACCATAGAAGTAACCGACGGGATACCCGACCTGGGCCCGATACATTTCGGTAGTTTGGTTACTCAACACGTTATCGTCGCCATGAATGATACCTTCCGAGTTGGCGATACGGGTCACTTCGTTTTTATTATAAGCCAAATTGACCGTAGCGCTATACTGAAAATCGGAAATGCGGTCGTTCCAGTTCAACGAGAGTTCGAAACCTTTATTCCGTACATCGCCACCGTTTACGTAGGGCGCCCCCGTACCATATGTATCGAGCACCGGGGCTACCACCAACCAGTCTTTGGTGTTTTTAATGTAATAATCGAAATTCAAACCCAGGCGGTTATCTAAAAATCGGGCATCCAAACCGAAGTCGATCTGCTCGGAAGTTTCCCACGTTACGTCTTTATTGGCCAGGATATCCGGATAAGAACCGGAAACGACTACCGATTTATCCGGCCCGAAAGTATAATCGGCGCCGCTGAAAGCGATAGTAGAAAGGTATTGGAAATCCGGAATATCCTGATTACCGTTCTGCCCCCAACTGGCGCGTATCTTCAAGAAATCCATCCACGATTCGGTACGTTCCGCAAATGCCTCTTCCGAAATTACCCAACCGGCTGAAACAGACGGAAAATATCCCCAACGCTTGCCGCGTGCGAACTTGGAAGAACCGTCGGCACGTATCACGGCCGTGGCCATATACTTGTTTGCATAGTCGTAGTTCACCCTGCCGAAGAAAGAAGCCAGCGCGTTTTTGCCCCAAGGCGAACCATATAAGGTAGTACGGTTGGTTATGGTCGGCGTATTATCCAGATAAGCATGCTTAAAATCATGGAAAATAGAGTTGATATTGCTTCCGCCCATACTGTCGCCCAACCCGGTCTTCTCGATGGATTGTCCCGCCAGTAAGCCGATAGTGTGATGTTTCAACTTAAAGTCGTAGGTAAGGGTGTTTTCCCATACCAAGCTCCCTCCCATCGACATATCCTGCGATACGCTATTGTTGTCGTTGAACACATTGCTTGCCAACTTATAAACCGGAGTAAAACTACGGGAGGCGTCGGCATAAAATGTATAACCGAAATTCGACTTCAGTTTCAATCCTTCAACGGGCTGAATAGTCACGAATAAATTGCCTTGCAGCGCATGCGACTTGGAATGATTCTGACCGCTCGAATACTCCATCTGCCCGATAGGATTGGCTTCACGTATCTCCCAAGGAATAGCATACCGATACTCTCCAGCCGCGTCTTTATCGGGTAAAAACGGACTGGCATGCAACATGTTCCGGATATCGTTACCCCAAATATCGCCGATAGCGATACCACTTCTTTCAGTGTAAGAATAAGTAAGGTTTTCACCTACTTTGATGATGTCCGACTTTCCTCTCTTATATAAAGTATGCTCCGAATTGATACGCGCCGTATAACGGGTATATTCCGGCGCTACCGGAGCGCCGAGGATACCTTCCTGCGAAGTATAGGCCAAACCGATAGAGTAAACGGATTGCTCCGTACCTCCGGTAATGTTCAACGCATGGTTCTGTATCGGCGCATCTTCATTGCGGGCTTCGTCGAGCCAGTTGGTTCCCTGCCAGGTTCCGTTTTCGATAGCTTCCCAGTCCGGTACCAGAGAGGCATAATCGTAGTCGGGTAAACCGTCCATCATACGTGCTTCGCTCATAATCATGGCGTATTCTTGTGCATTCAGCAAGTCGGGCATACGATATACATTCTGTACACCGTAGTAACCGTCGTATGAGATTTCCGGCTTGCCCACTCTGCCTTTCTTTGTGGTTACCAGAATAACGCCATTGGCTGCACGCGAACCGTAAATAGCGGCCGAGGCTGCGTCTTTCAGCACGTCGATAGACTCGATATCGGCAGGATTCAGATTATTGATGTCGCCCCCCGTTACACCGTCTATAATATAAAGGGGGGTAGCCGAACCGGTAGTTCCCAAACCACGGATAGTCACCTTAAATCCTTCACCGGGCATACCGGAACTTTGCGTAATATTCACACCGGGCGTTTGGCTTTGGAGGGCGGCCAGTGCATTTACCGTGTTCAGTTTGGCTATATTCTCGCCTTTTACCTGAACGGTAGCCCCGGTTACCAGTTTCTTTTTCTGTACGCCGTAGCCCACTACCACGACTTCTTCCAGCAATCGGTTATCTTCTTTCAGTTCGATACGCAACGGAGTATCGGGCGAAGTTACTTTTACCGACTCGCTTTTATAGCCGATATAGCTAACCGATATTTCGCAAGGAACCGGTACAGACAACGTAAAACGCCCGTCTGCATCCGTTATCACTCCGTTAGTGGTTCCATGTTGAAGGAGGTTCACACCTATTAACAGTTCGCCGTCTTTGGCGGCAATTACCGTACCGGTAATTTGGTGATTTGTTTGTGCCATAGCAGTGGAACAAACAAAGAGCAACAAAAAACAGACAGCTAAAAAACGGTATCCGGACGGATACAATTTTCTGTAAATCAGATTGGTTTTTTTCATTGCATTAAGATATAAAATTAATGATTCATACTATTACTC
>DBGBSM010000518.1:0-3768 GCA_048468815.1 Parabacteroides sp. | reverse complement strand
TTCTGCGCTCGGTTTGCACTATCTTTGCTCACGAAAAATTAAAACGAAGGCAGGTTGCTTCAGGTTGGCACTGTCTTGCCCGTACCGTTAGAAAAACATATTCCGTTTCGTATGAAGAACCCGTTAGTTTATATCCTGACTATTCTTTTTATCCCTGTTTCGCTTTATGCAGGCAATAGTTCCGTGCTGCTCAGCTGGCAGCTTTCCGGACGTTTATTCCTGGACGGCGGTATTTACACCGGCGCTCCGGAGGTTTTCCATAACGGGGTGGGCATTCCCGACATCCGGCTGGGGGCGAAAGTGAATATCTTTTCCGACTGGTATACGAAAATCGACATCGGCTTCGCTAAAAACAAGGTGGCTTTAAAGGATGCTTTCGTGCAATACCGCCGGAACGAGCATTATTTCCGGCTGGGATACATGATCGGTTATTTCAGCATGGACGAGTCGAACAGTACGAACGATTACTTTTTCCTTACGGCGGCGCCGGTGGCCGAAGCTTTTTATCCCGACCGCCGGATCGGGTTTTCTTATACCCGGAGCGCTGCCTCCTATTACTTTTCCGCGGGTGCCTTTTGCGGCGACGGATTGAATTTCTCGGAGAACATACGGCAAGGATACAACTTCACGGGACGCGCCGTGTGGCGTCCGTTCAGCCGGCCCGACCGGTTGCTGCATATCGGCGGAGGCGCCTTATATAAGGTGCCCGACAAAAATACCGATACAGGCAACCGTTCCGTTTCGTTAGGGTCGAAAGGAGTTACATACCTCAGTTCGCCCCGTACCGCGACTATTACGCTCGACCATGTTTCGCACCAGGTACAGGCCAATATCGAATGCCTGGCATTCCTCGACAAGTGGCTGCTCCAGGGCGAATATTTATGGACGGGTATCCGGCAGGAAGAGGGCCGGCCGTGGTACAACGCGCGGGGCGGTTACGTGCAGGGCGGTTTTTTGCTGAAAGGCTCGCAGCTGAATTACGACGAAACGGATGCGTTGCCGGTAATGCCGTCGGGTTCGCATGCCGTTATGCTGATGTGCCGGTACAATATGACCGACCTGAACGACCGGACAACCGGTTTGTTCGGAGGCAGGCAACAAGATGTTACGGTAGGACTCAACTATTATTTAAACAAGTATATCTGCGCGAAACTGAACTATTCCCGTTTATGGCTCGACCGGTACTCGGCGGTGGGGAAATGCAGGTACGGAATGTTACAGGCCCGGTTGCAGGTACGGTTCTGAAAGTAAGGCCGCATCCGGATAATGTACGCTCTGGGATACCGGCCGGCATTCTAACTTGGCATCTTACCTATCTTTTTAAAACGATTGATTGCCTTTCTCAAAAGAAACGTTTACCTTTGCCTGCCGAAATATAATGATGATTAGCCATGATCGATAAGATAAACGCACTGCTCCGGGAAGTAGAAAACATGAAGGCGGCCAACGCCGAAGAACTGGAATCGTTACGAATCAAGTATCTCAGTAAAAAAGGCGAAATCTCCGTTCTATTCAACGACTTCCGGAACGTAGCCGCCGAACAGAAGCGGGAAGTGGGTAAATACCTGAACGAATTAAAGGAAAAAGCCCAGGAAAAAATCAACGAGCTCAAGGAAGGCTTCGATAACGTACAGACGGTCGACGCCGGTATCGACTTGACCCGCACGGCTTACCCTATCGAACTGGGTACCCGGCATCCCTTGTCAATCGTAAAAAAAGAAATCTGCGACATTTTCAACCGTCTCGGATTCAGCATTGCCGAAGGGCCGGAAATAGAAGACGACTGGCATGTGTTTACCGCGCTTAATTTCGCGGAAGACCATCCGGCGCGCGACATGCAGGATACTTTCTTTATCCAGCATAACCCGGACGTACTGCTGCGTACCCACACCTCGTCGGTACAAACACGGGTAATGGAAAAAAATCAGCCGCCTATCCGGATTATCTGTCCGGGACGCGTTTACCGGAACGAAGCCATTTCGTACCGGGCGCATTGTTTCTTCCACCAAGTAGAAGGGTTATACATCGATAAAAACGTATCGTTCGCCGACTTGAAACAGGCTTTGTTATTCTTTGCCAAGGAAATGTTCGGCTCCGACACCAAAATCCGGTTGCGTCCGTCGTATTTCCCGTTTACCGAACCTTCCGCCGAAATGGATATTTCGTGTAACCTGTGCGGCGGAAAAGGATGCGCATTCTGCAAACATACCGGCTGGGTGGAGATACTGGGATGCGGCATGGTAGACCCGAACGTGCTCGAAAATTGCGGCATCGACAGCAACGTATATTCCGGTTATGCGCTGGGAATGGGCATCGAACGCATTACGAACCTGAAATTCCAGGTAAAAGACTTGCGTATGTTCTCCGAAAACGACATCCGTTTCCTCAGAGAATTCGAATCGGCCGACTGACGGCAATAAACCCGTTATACAGCCGGCAAAAAAAGTCTACCCCGGCGGGAAGATAGTAAAGGAGATAAAAATGATAAAAGTGATTTGCCTGGTTACGGGAGGAGCGTTGGGAACATGCATGCGATACCTCGTTTCCACGTGGGTTCAGCGTTATACGTTTCACTCTTTTCCGTTAGGCATTCTAAGCGTAAACGTATTAGGCTCCTTCCTGATCGGTTTTTGCTGGGCGCTTGCCGAGACATTTCATCTTTCGGTAAACGTGCGGGCGTTTCTGTTCGTAGGCATATACGGCGGGTTCACTACTTTTTCGTCGTTCGCTCTCGATACGGCCACGTTGTTCCGGACGGGCGAATATAAGTTGGCTTTTATCAACATACTGGCCAATAACTTACTTGGCATTATCGCCGTTTTCCTGGGACTCATGTTAGGAAAAAACACGTCTTATTTAATAAAAGGATGACTAAAGAAGAGCGCTATAAAGGGATTCTCGAATGGTTCGGTAAGAACAAGCCGATAGCCGAAACGGAACTGCATTATAAAGACCCGTTCCAGTTGCTTATCGCCGTTATTTTATCTGCGCAATGCACCGATAAAAGGGTCAATATGGTTACGCCCGCTTTGTTCGAAGCGTTTCCCACCCCGGAAGTACTGGCAGCCGCTACGCCGGAAGCCGTATACGAATATATCAAAAGCGTTTCGTACCCCAACAACAAAGCCAAGCATCTGGTGGGAATGGCGAAAGTATTGCTGGAAGAGTTTCACGGCGAAATGCCCTCCGAGGTAAAAGATTTGATTAAAATGCCGGGAGTGGGCCGCAAAACAGCCAACGTCATCGCCTCGGTCGTGTTCGACAAACCGGCTATGGCCGTCGATACGCATGTATTCCGCGTATCGAACCGCATCGGGCTGACCGATAATTCGAAAACACCGCTCGAAACGGAAAAGGAACTGACGAAGTACATTCCCGAAAACCTGATTCCCAAAGCACACCACTGGCTTATCCTGCACGGACGTTACGTATGCGTGGCCCGTAAACCCAAATGCGAGGAATGCGGAATAAAAGCCTGGTGTAAATATTTCCTACATCCGGCCGAAGAAGAATAAATCGTTCTTTTTTCCGGGACGACAAGCAACTACCTTAAATTATCCTTATATTTGCCTGTGTTGAAAAACAAGTGCGGGAAGCGGAAATAAGAATGAAAAACACATAAGTTGCCGGTGTAAAATATGGATCGTCCTTACACAAAACGAATCGTTTCTTACGTTTTTTTTATCAGTTGCTTGGTTGCTGGCGGAATATATTACGCATTCCGGCAACGCGCAGAAAATAAAAAAAGCTATCGAGTAATAGTCGTAC
>DBGBSM010000517.1:0-2018 GCA_048468815.1 Parabacteroides sp. | reverse complement strand
GGCTATTATCTTGATACGTTACCTGTTCCGGGTAAACTTCGCTACCGAAAACGAACGGCTGAAAAACCAGGAGGAGGCGGCCAATACGGCGCGTCCGATTTCGCTGATTGTGAGTAATCCGGCGGTAAACGATAAAACGGTAGCCGAATTGTTCCAGCTAATCGACCGCGATTTCGTTATTTCGCGTGTTTGGCATCCCGACCGGAATATCGAAATTGCCAACGCTGCGACCCGTTTGCACGAAGGCGACAAGATTTTCGTGATTACTACCGAGCAAGACCGGGAAGCGGTGAAAATTTTCTTCGGCGAGGAATTCGATATGGACCGCAGCGAATGGATTAAGATGGACAGCCAGTTGATTAACCGGCGTATCCTGATTACCAAGCCGGAGCTGAACGGGAAGCATCTGGGCGACCTCAAATTGCGAAGTACGTACGGTATCAATATCACCCGGGTGAACCGGGCCGGTGTCGATTTGGTAGCCAATCCGCACCTTACCTTGCAGGTAGGCGACCGCGTTAATGTGGTAGGTACGGCCGAAGGTATCGCGAATGTGGAAAAAGTGCTGGGTAATTCGATGAAACGCCTCAACGAACCGAACCTGATTACGATTTTTGTGGGTATTTTCCTGGGTATCGTGGTGGGAAGCATTCCGCTTACTTTTCCCGGTATCCCGCAACCCGTTAAGTTGGGATTGGCGGGCGGCCCGTTGATTGTGGCGATTTTAATCAGCCGTTTCGGCTATAAATATAAACTGATTACGTATACCACGATGAGCGCCAACCTGATGTTGCGCGAGATGGGTATCGCCATGTTCCTGGCTTGCGTGGGAATCGGTGCGGGCGAAGGTTTCGTGGATACGATTGTGAATAACGGAGGGTTCGCCTGGATCGGCTACGGATTTATTATTACATTCGTTCCGTTGATAATTATCGGGTCTATCGCCCGTTATTTCTATAAAATCAACTATTTTACGCTGATGGGATTGATTGCGGGCAGTACTACCGACCCGCCCGCCCTGGCTTATTCGAATGCCACAGCCGGTAACGATGCGCCTTCGGTGGGTTATGCCACCGTTTATCCGCTTACCATGTTCTTGCGTGTGCTGACGGCACAGTTATTGATTCTTTTCTTTTGTTGATTTATAGGTAGCGTTACAGGCTTTACGGAAATTAAGCAGGGAGGCACGGCATTTTCTTCGTAGTGGAGGATGTGTCGTGCCTCTCTTTTTTGGGGTTGTGTCTTTTCGGTGCTCGGGGTTTTCCGTATCGCTGTGCCGTTTTCTTTCAACTTCCCGGAAGAGAAATCTGTTTTATTTTAAAAACAGTGTGTTATGTCGATGAACGGTACCTATGTAGGGGTGGATTTCGGCGGAACGAATATCCGCGCGGCGCGTGTAACAGACGGGGTAATGGTTGAAAACCATAATGCGCCTACCCCTGCGAACCCGCGTAGCCTGGACGAAACGTTGCAGGCGCTTATCAATGTAATAGCCTCCGTGGTCAGCGAAGAGGTAAAAGGCATCGGAGTAGGGGTGCCCAGCGTGGTCGACCGGGAAAACGGAATTGTATATAATGTGGCGAATGTGCCTTACTGGGACGAAGTGCACCTGAAGGATATTTTGCAGGAGCGCTTTTCACTGCCGGTGGTTATCAATAACGATGCGAATTGCTTTGCTATCGCCGAACGGTATTTCGGAGCGGGACAGGATACGGAAAACTTTGTCGGGATTACGTTGGGTACTGGCTTAGGGGGCGGTATCATCCAGCGCGGACGTTTGCTAGAGGATGCGAATTGCGGTTCGGGCGAATTCGGCCATATTCCGTACCTTGACCATGAAGTGGAATATTATTGCAGCGGCTCGTTTTTCAGTCATGTTTACGGAATTACCGGAAAAGAAATGTACCAGCGCGTTTTGCAGGGCGATAAAATCGCATTGGATGCTTACCGCCGGTTAGGTAGCCACTTGGCGGAAGCGGTTAAAATCGTCGTGCTTGCCGTAGACCCGGAGATGATTG
>DBGBSM010000516.1:0-5991 GCA_048468815.1 Parabacteroides sp. | reverse complement strand
ATTCAGACATATGCTTCTTCTGTAACCGGTTTATGCGTTGCCAGACAGGGCGAACCGAAAGCCGAAAACGAGTTTACCCGGTTACGCCGGGATGCAGCCTGTCTGGTTTTTTTCCGGACAACAAAGACCGTGCGAACCGGGTGCGGAAACAAGCTATGCCTGTTATGCCGGGGTGCAGCCTGTCTTTGTTTCTTCCGGAGAACAAAGGTAAGTACTTTAATTGATTTTATAGGTTAACCTTTCTGAATTTTACGCGAAAAGCCTACCTTTGCAAAAATTGGTTATCACATTGAACGTAGCAGATTTACTTACGATATATGCCGGACATCCCCGATTATCGGCGCTCTCCGGCTTGTTACAGGAAAAGGAAACCCGGAATATTTCGCTCAAAGGGCTGAACGGCTCGGCGGCCGCTTTTATTATCGCCGGTTTGTTTTCGAACGGCGGGCAAGGATACGTATGCGTGGCGAACGATGCGGAAGAAGCCGGGTATTTATATCACGACCTGATGCAGCTTACGGGAAGCGACCGGATATTTTATTTTCCTTCGGCTTACCGGCGCGCCGTTAAATACGGACATATCGACCCGGCGAACAAGATTCTCCGCACCGAGGTATTGAGTATGCTCCAACAACCCGACAAACCGTTTATTTTGGTTACCAGTCCCGACGCGCTGGCCGAAAAAGTAATCTCGCAAAAGGAGCTGAAAGAAAATACGTTGAAAATCAGCGTGGGCGAAAAATTAGACAACATGTTCGTAGCCGATGTGCTGGAAGAATACGGTTTCGAACGGGTGGATTACGTTTACGAGCCGGGGCAATACGCTATCCGGGGCAGTATTCTCGACGTTTTTTCTTTTTCGCACGAGTTGCCGTACCGGATCGATTTCTTCGGGAACGAAGTGGAAACCATCCGCACGTTCGACATCGAAACGCAACTCTCGCAAGCGCAGCTCGACCATATTTACATCGTGCCTGAAATGAATAAATCGGGGCGCACCGATACGTCGCTACTCGCCTCGCTCCCGCCGGAAACCGTTCTGTTTTTCAAAGACCTGGAGTGGTGCGCGGAAAAAATAGACAGCATTTACAACGAGCAACCCGTAACCGGCGACGAAGATTCGTTCAAAGACGCCTCCGCGATGCGCGCCCGGTTGATTACCCGGAGCGATTTTATGCGCGACGCTGTAAACTATCGAAGGGTGCACTACGGAACACGCGTTCCGGGCACGCCCGACGCGGTTCTCGCCTTCGCCACCACGCCGCAGCCTATCTTCCATAAGAATTTCGACCTGGTGAGCGATTCGTTCCGCCATTACTTAGCCGACGGATATACCTTATATATATTGAGCGACGTGGAAAAGCAAGCCACGCGCATCAAAGCCATTTTCGAAGACCGCGGCGAAACGATGCCTTTCACCTTCGTAAACAAAACGGTGCACGAAGGGTATGCCGACGATGTGTTGAAGATTTGCCTGTTCACCGACCACCAGTTGTTCGACCGGTTCCATAAATTCAACCTCAAGTCGGACAAGGCGCGCACGGGCAAGATTACGCTTTCGCTGAAGGAACTGAACCAGTTTTCGGTGGGCGATTACATCGTGCATATCGACCACGGCGTGGGGCAGTTCGGCGGATTGGTGCGCACCGAAATCAACGGGAAGATGCAGGAGGTTATCAAGCTGATTTACCAGAATAACGATATTATCTTCGTAAGCATCCACTCGCTGCACAAGCTCTCCAAGTATAAGGGGAAGGAAAACGAGCCGCCCCGCCTCAACAAGCTGGGCACCGGCGCCTGGGAGAAGATGAAGGAGCGGACGAAGAAGAAAATCAAAGACATCGCCCGCGATTTGATTCTGCTGTATTCCAAACGGAAAAAAGAAAAAGGCTTTTCGTACAGCCTCGACAGCTTTATGCAGCAGGAGCTGGAAGCGTCGTTTATCTACGAGGATACGCCCGACCAGGAACGGGCTACCGCCGACGTAAAACAAGACATGGAAAGCGACCGTCCGATGGACCGCCTGATTTGCGGCGACGTGGGTTTCGGTAAAACCGAAGTGGCTATCCGGGCGGCTTTCAAGGCCGTAGCCGACAACAAGCAGGTGGCGGTATTGGTTCCTACCACGGTATTGGCGTTCCAGCATTTCCAAACCTTCTCGGAGCGGCTCAAAGATTTCCCGTGCCGGATCGATTACATCAGCCGCGCCCGCACATCGGCGCAGACCAAGGAAATTCTGAAAGACCTGGCCGACGGAAAAGTAAATATATTGATAGGCACCCACCGTATCGTAAGCAAGGATGTAAAATTCAAGGATTTGGGCCTGCTTATCGTCGACGAGGAGCAAAAATTCGGCGTTTCGGTGAAGGAGAAGCTCAAGCAGCTGAAAACCAATGTGGATACGCTTACCATGACGGCCACTCCCATTCCGCGTACGTTGCAGTTCTCGCTGATGGGCGCCCGCGACTTGTCGAATATATCCACGCCGCCCCCCAACCGGTACCCGGTGCAAACGGAGGTATTGCGATTCAATCCGGATATTATCCGCGAAGCCATTAATTTCGAGATGAGCCGGAACGGACAGGTTTTCTTTATCAACAACCGCATCCAGAATATATACGAAATCGAGGCGTTGGTGCGCCGGGAAGTACCCGACGCCCGTATCGCGGTGGGGCACGGCCAGATGGAGCCTGAAAAACTGGAAAAGATCATCCTGGATTTCGTCAACTACGAGTACGACGTATTGATTGCCACCAGCATCGTGGAATCGGGAATCGACGTGCCGAATGCCAACACGATTATCATCAACAACGCACAGCAGTTCGGCCTGAGCGATTTGCACCAGCTCCGGGGGCGTGTAGGCCGCAGCAACCGGAAGGCGTTCTGTTACCTGCTCTCTCCTCCGCTCAGTTCGTTGAGCCAGGAAGCGCGCCGCCGGTTGCAGGCAATCGAAAACTTCGCCGAGCTGGGAAGCGGCATCCACATTGCCATGCAAGACCTCGACATCCGCGGCGCAGGCAACCTGTTGGGCGCCGAGCAAAGCGGGTTTATCGCCGATTTGGGATACGAAACGTACCAGAAAATCCTGGAAGAAGCGGTACACGAATTGAAAACGGACGAGTTTGCCGAGCTGTACGAAAACGAGGCGAAGGAAAAAGACAACAACAGCGGCGAAAACTATGTGCAGGAGACCTACATCGAAAGCGACCTCGAATTGTTGTTCCCGCCCGATTACATTCCGAACGATTCGGAACGCGTATCCTTGTACCGCGAATTGGATAAGATGGAAGAAGAGCGCGACATCCTTGCGTTTACGAGCCGCCTGAAAGACCGTTTCGGCAAAATCCCGAAGCAGGGCAAGGAGTTGATTCGCGTGGTTCGCCTCAAACGGATGGCACGCCATTTAGGTATCGAGAAGGTGGTGCTTAAGCGGGGCGCGATGAGCCTGTATCTTATCCCGAACGACGACTCGCCTTATTACCAGAGCCGGGCATTCGACAAGTTACTGGCTTTCCTGCAAAAATATCCGCGCCGGTGTAACCTGCGCGACGTAAGCGGCAAGCGCTCGATCGTTATCAAGGAGGTTCCTACCGTCGACGAAGCCTGCGTGTGCCTGGAAGAAATCGACAAAATGGATACGGCGCGCTGAAATCCGGAGGCGCGCCGGCAACTGCTTCCCAACCGGTTAACCGGCGAAGTACGCACAGGCAGACACAGAATGTTCTACCCTGCTCGGGCAAAACCGGTTTCATGCCACTTTTTCCTTTTTTTCGCAGCATAGAAACTGTATTCTTAGCCTACGAATATATATTCTGAACTTGCGAATATATATTCGCAGCCTGCGGTTTTATATTCGCAACCTGCGAATACAGTTCGGATGCTACGAAAGGAAAGTTTTTATGCCACAGAACCCCGTTTCGCTTAACCGTACCGGAAAATACAGCTTTTACGGAAATCATTTCTTTATATTGATAAAACGCTTCGTATGTAAGGTTATCCGTTAATTTTGCACTCGAACGAATACCGGAAAAACAAATTAAGCTCCATGAAAAAAAACACCCTCTTTCTGTTCTTTCTTCTCTGTTCGCTCCGGCTGGTTGCCGGAGAACATCGTATTATCCGCGAAAATTTTCTCCGTACCGTTTTGTACGACAATCAAGACGAGCGCAAATTGATGGAAATACTCGAACGGATTCCTCCTGAAAAAGAAGTGTCGGACCAGGTGGTGGTAGAACTGCACCAGCGGTACGCTACACCCGCTTCCGAGGTAGAGCGACTGCTGGCCGCGTTACAACCCGACGGTTCGTGGAACGACGTGGACTACTCCGACCGGAAGCGCTCGGGATGGGCTCCCAAAGTACATGCCGACCGGATTCTTACCTTAGCTAAATTATATGGTATGCCCCGTTCGGATTTTTACCATTCGCCTCGCTTATGCGATGCGCTTCACCGGACGATGAATTTCTGGTTCGAAAAAAAGCTGGAATGCCCGAACTGGTGGTACAACCAAATCGGCATTCCGAAAACGCTGGGGCCGGCTTTCCTGTTGTTCGAAGAGCAGCTTTCGGCGCGGGAAAAGCAGGAAGCGGTGCGCGTAATGGAGCATTCGCGTTTCGGAATGACCGGACAAAACAAAGTATGGTTGGCCGGAAACGTTTTTATCCGGGCGCTTCTGCAAAACGACTTTGCTCTGTTGCAGGCGGCGCGCGATACGATTGCCTCCGAAATCGTTACCGGGGGCGAAGAAGGCATCCAGGACGACTGGAGTTTCCACCAGCACGGACCGCAACAGCAATTCGGCAATTACGGGATGGCTTACATTTCGACTATGGCTACCTGGAGCACGGTGTTTTCGGGCACCACGCTCGCATTCGGCCGCGAACAGCTCGACATCCTCTACGCTTTACTCACGCAAGGATACCGCCGAATCACTTGGAAAGGAAACCTGGATGTAAACGTGCTGGGGCGCCAATTCTTCCATAACGTACAGCATCACAAGGCGCTTACCCTGGCCTTCACGGCGCTGGCCTTATCGCAGGCCGACCCGGCGCATCGGAGCGAATATACCGATATGATTGCCGAGAATTTTTTCCCGGACAGGAACTTTACGCCGTTGACCGGATTGTATCATTTCCGTAAATCCGACCTTACCAATTACCGCACTCCGCACTGGATGGGCTCCGTAAAGATGGCTTCGACCCGGATTATCGGGGGCGAAAGCGGAAACGGCGACAACATGCAGGGTTATTACCTGGCCGACGGGGCGGCTTATACGTATGTAGACGGAACCGAATACACGAATGTGTATCCTTGCTGGGACTGGCGGAAAATTCCCGGCATCACCTCGTACGATACCCTCGCTCCGCTTCCCGTGCTCCAGTGGGGCAGTTATAAAAACAACAGCGCCTTTGCCGGCAGCGTATCCGGCGGTACGGAAGGCCTGACGGCTATGGTACTCGACCGCGAAGGGGTGAAAGCGCACAAGGCGTGGATATTCACGCCCGGATATATGCTGTGCCTCGGAAGCGCGGTATCGTCCGACAGCAGTTGCCCGTTGGCTACCTCCATCGACCAACGGCTGAAACGGAACGAGTTGCTGGTGTTGGAAGAAGATACCTGGACTCCTGTAACCGGCACGCGGGAATTCGCCGTTACCGAACGGCCGGTTCGCTTCTTCCACGAAAATACCGGTTACATCGTGTTGCAACCGGCGCAGTGCACGGCCTTTTCCGGCCCGCGTACGGGTAACTGGCACGACGTGATGGAAATGTATCCTTCGCAGCCTGTAACCCGAGAGGTTGTGTCGCTTTATCTCGGACATGGCAGCCGGCCCCGGAACGGACAGTACGGCTATTTGGTTTTGCCGGCCGTTACGGCTTCGGAGGTAAAGGATTTTCCTGTATCCTCGGTGTGTATCCTGCGGAACGACCCGGCCGTACAAGCCGTTTCCACCGGGAACGGCGAAACGTTTTTCGTTGCTGTGTACTCGGC
>DBGBSM010000515.1:0-4020 GCA_048468815.1 Parabacteroides sp. | reverse complement strand
GATTATCTTATCCATTTTTTTGTTTTCCGACATTGTTTTGAAAATTGTTTTCTACGATATTCAGTTATTTTAGCGAGGAACATGGTGGCCTATGCGACGAGTCGCTTTCCTCCTCCCCGTTTTTCCGGATTGCATCTTTATTTCCCGTTTTAACACAGGCTTTTATCCTCATCGCAATCCGGATAAAAGCCCTACGGACAAAGGGCCGGCCTTATAGCAAACCGGATATAGCGTTCGTTAAGTCGTTGCCGGTAGTGTCGGGATTGTAGCCCCGGATGATTTGCCTTACCGTGCGCTTCTCATCCAGGACAAAAAATACGGGCACTCCCCGACTGCCTCCCAGGTACTGCATAAGTACTTTGTCGGTACCGCAAACAAAGGGATAGTTTATATGGTATTTACCGGCATAGATTTCGAGGGAATGCGGTTGCTTGCCCCAACTTTCGATAGCGATGAGCGCCACCTCGCCGGGTGCGAACTGACCCTTCAATCCGTTCAGAAAAGGAATAGCCGCCTTGCACGGGCCGCAACCGATGCCGGTAAAGTTCATCACCACGACTTTTTCTTTCAAGCCGGCGAGCGTTACCGAACGGCCGTTCCAATCGCTCAGCTCCCATCCGGGCGCCGGCTTCCCGAGCAACCCGCTTCCGGGAGCATCCCCTTTCTTCTCGCCGTACTTCCGTATTTCGTAACCGGCCGGAAAATAAGCGTATATATCCAAATCGGCCAGCGACAACCGGTTGAATTCGACATCGGTACAGGTACGGTTATTCAAGTTATGCGACATTTCACGACGTATCTTATAAGGTAGCCGGTCGGCTTTCCTTATCCATAGCTCGTAGGCCGAGGTAGGATCGCCCGTATACGGATTGTTCGGCCAGCGAAAGGCCTTACCGAAGAACTCTATTTTCTCGGGCTCGTGAATGACCAGCCGGAACCGGTAATCGGGGCCCATATCCTGCCACTCCACAGTTATGCTGTCGGTAGTTTCGAGCGCATACCGGAGGATGCTTTCCGCATAATTGAAAAACGGCGGATTCACCGGCCGGAAAGGAAGTTGCCGGCTGGTAAAATCGTCGATCACGATTCCCTTTACATCGGAATAAACCAATGCGCGGACGTTTCCGTCGTAAGCGAAAGACAGCCGGGAAGTATCGCGGGATTCGAAGCTGACGTAGGCTGCTCCGATGGCGGTATCGGCAGGATTGCGGTACTCCTCGATGAAGCGAGTATTCCGTATGGCGGCGGTATCGCCCGGTTCCCAACCTTCGGTAAATTCGTTATACGAGGCGGTTTCTATTTGCTCCAGGTTGTTCAAAACCGTTTTCAGATAAGCTTCCCGGCTTTCCCGGCAACCTGTGCATACGAGTAAAAGCAGAAGGAGCGTCAGCCCCGGCCGTGTTGTTTTCATGGTACTATTTTTAATCGTTATTTTCGTTTATCCGTTACCGAAAGCTGTTTCCATCCAGGGATGTCCGGACGAAGCCTGTTTTCGATTTGTTTTTTGAAGCAAAGAACATGTAAGCCGAGAGCAGAAGCAAACTCGTTCGATTATGCCGGGACACAGCTTTATCTGCCTTTCGATTCTTCGAAGCAAAGATAACATTAAAATCGAAAAACAACCTACGAAATTTACGTATTTTCAAATAAATCACGGCATAAGGCAAGAATCGCACTTGAATCATCGCGCGTTCGAGAGGATAGATTCCGGAATAAAAAGCCGCTGCTCCGTACATCCGCCCTTCCCGGCCGGGAACAAGCGCAACACACGAACCGCTGCAAAGCCGGAAGCGAACCGTTTACCGGGCAGTTGGTCACTATCCCCCGAATGTTGTGCCGCTTAAACAATCCGCCATACGGTATGTTCCTTAAATACGTATATTTGCCCCGGTAAACTACCCAAAGAATGAAGAAATGAAACCGCTCGTTCTGTTTTGTTATCTGTTCCTGCTGACCGGCACGCTCGGCGCCCAGCAGTTCCCCGAAATGGGTGCGCGTACGTACACCAGCGACAGCATCCGTCTGGTGCCCAAGCGTCCGTGGCGGGCAGCGGCGGAAGTGTTCGGCACCAATATCTTCGTATGGGGCATAAACCGGTATGTGGTAGGCGAGGATTTCGCGCGAATCAGTTGGTCGACGATAAAGAGCAACTTCAAAACCGGCCCGGTGTGGGATACCGACAAGTTCTCGACCAATCTGTTCGCCCACCCGTATCACGGTTCGTTGTACTTCAATGCTGCTCGCAGCAACGGGTACAATTTCTGGCAGTCGGTTCCGTTTACCGTGGGCGGCAGCCTGATGTGGGAGTTTTTTATGGAGAACGAGCCGCCCTCGATTAACGATATGATCGCCACCACAGCGGGAGGTGCTGCGCTGGGCGAAATCACCTACCGGCTGTCGGACCTTTTCCTCGACGACCGCTCCACGGGCAAGGAACGAATCGGGCGCGAAATACTGGCCGGCTTATTGTCGCCGGTACGGGCGCTCAACCGCATCCTCACCGGCGATGCGTGGCGTTACCGGCCTTCGAAAGGCAGGGCGTTCGAGTATGCGCCGGTAAATTTTACGATTAATGCGGGGCCGCGCTTTTTGGCGGAGCAGGAGCGTTCGAGCCACGGCGACGTAAGCCTGGCAGTGATTTTCCGGCTCAATTACGGCAATCCGTACGGGGAGCCGGCTTTTTCGCCGTACGAGTGGTTCCAGATACGGGCGCAGGTGGATTTGCTTTCTGGACAACCGCTTATCACGGAGTTCAACACCATCGGGGCGATTTGGGGTAAACAGGTATGGACGAAGGAGCAACGTACCTTGTCATTCGGCATTTTCCAGCATTTCGACTACTACGACTCGGAGCATATCGAGGGGAGCGACATGGAAACAGGTCCGTACCGCATTTCGGAAGCGATTGCGGCAGGCCCGGGGTTGCTGTACCATAAACGTTCCACGCCGGCCGACCGGGTGGATATTTACGGCGAGCTGTACGCGAATGCGGTGGGGCTCGGGGGCAGCCTGACGGACTATTACCGGGTGGGCGAGCGCGATTACAACTTGGGTAGCGGCTATAGCGTGAAAGCGTTCACCGGAATTACATACAATAAGCGGTGGACGTTTTTGCTGAACCTGGAAAATTACCATATTTTTACCTGGAAAGGGTACGACCCGGATACGGACTTTTCGCAGGTAGACCCGAACACGTTCAACGTACAGGGGGATAAAGGAAACTCGCGGCTGGCCATTTTCAGCCCGAAGCTGGTGTACTACTCGCAGAAGAAGTGGAATATCGCCCTGTCGTACCGGTACTTCAGCCGCGACTCGTATTACAGGTACCACGACCCGGTACAGTCGTCGACGTACGATTTGATGCTGAGCTGGGGGATTAAAATCTGAGAAGGAAAGATATACGCCGGATACGGATTCGTTTTTGCCGAAAACAACGGCAGATAAAATTTACTCACTTAAAAATAAGTAAATTGCCTGTATATTTCTATTTCCCGAATGTCTTATCCGTAAACGACTGTAAACAAATTCCGATTCTGTTGCGGCCGACCCGACAGATTGCCGGTTATCGGGGTATGCTTTCCAGTTCGTCTTGCAACTGTTGAAAGCAGTTTTTTAAGATTTCCTTGTTTTCAGCGGAAAAATTACCGAAAGCTACCGTATATTTTTTAGTTTTATCGCCGGTAGTGCGCACTATCAACTTTATATTCCTTTTTTCAATATGGATGCCGGTTATTTTCCGTTTAGGAATTTCAATACGTACAAAACGGCTCATACACAATATTACCTTATCGGCGGTAAATTCCACATATTGCCTCGAGCAACCGTAGGCCAGGAAAAAAAAGAGCAAAGCGAACCCCAGGAATCTTACCAAAAAAAGACCGGCTAACAAGGCCAAAACGCCCGAAACGACATAAACCGTAGTCAGGTTTCTAAATGGAATTATCATAGTATATTAAAATTAAATGGAATTGTTTCTATTCGTCCGCATCGAGTTCTGCCTGTTCTATCCGTTTAAGCAAT
>DBGBSM010000514.1:0-6907 GCA_048468815.1 Parabacteroides sp. | reverse complement strand
GTCGGCAGACGCCCTCGCGGCGAGCGAAGAGAAAACTAGCCGTAGTAATGGCCAATCCCGGCCTCGCCGGAGAAAAGGCCGCCTACAGTGGCTCAACAAAGAAGTATGATTTTGGGATTTTAAATAAAACAATAAATAGATGATCGAATCTGTAACAGCCTTCGTATTGGAAGGCGGCAAATTGACTTACGAAGCAGGCATTGCGCTGGCACACACCGCCGATAAAGAAGCCCTGTACGACGGCGCCTACCAGATTACTCGGCATTTCAGGGGAAACCGGTTCGATACCTGCTCCATCCTCAATGCCCGGAGCGGGAACTGCACGGAAGACTGTAAGTGGTGCGCCCAGTCGGCACGCTATGCTACGCAAGCCGAGTCGTATGCCTTACTACCGGCGGACGAATGCGTGCGGCATGCCGTGCATAACCGCCAACAAGGAATCGGGCGGTTCGCCCTGGTAACCAGCGGCCGCCGGCTGTCCGACAAAGAAACCGCCGCGTTGTGCGATACGGTGCGGGAAATAAAAAAGCATACCGACATCGCCTGTTGCGCGTCGCTCGGGTTGCTTACCCGCGAACAGCTGCGGCAATTGCGCGAGAGCGGAGTGGAGAACTACCACTGCAACATCGAAACCGCGCCCACGTATTTTCCCCGTTTGTGCACTACCCATACCGTCGGAGAGAAAATAGCCACGCTCGAAGCCGCCCGCGAAGCCGGTTTCCGTATTTGTTCCGGCGGCATTATCGGGATGGGGGAAACACTGGAGCAGCGGGTGGAGATGGCTGTTTTCTTGCAGCGACACGACGTGCGTTCCATTCCGTTGAACTTGTTACAACCCATCCCCGGCACCCCGTTGGAACATACCGCACCGCTTTCGGAAGAGGAGTTCCTCACTACGGTAGCCCTGTTCCGGTATATCAATCCGCAGGCGTATCTCCGTTTTTCCGGCGGCCGTTCGCAGTTGCCGGAGCACACGCAGCGGAAAGCGTTGCGTATCGGGATAAACGCCGCCATCACGGGCGATATGCTTACTACCACCGGCAGCCGAGCCGCCGCCGACCGGCGCTTGTTTACTTCCGAAGGCTATTCACTCACCGAAAATACCGATTGGGAACGATGACGACAACCGAATTACTGCAAATCGACCGGGAACACGTCTGGCATCCCTATACTTCGACTGTGAACCCGCTTCCCGTATACCCCGTAGCGAAAGCCGAAGGGGTACGGATTACGTTAACCGACGGCACCGAGTTAATCGACGGCATGTCGTCGTGGTGGGCCGCCGTGCACGGCTATAACCATCCGGTGCTGAATGCGGCTGCCGGGAAGCAATTGGAGCGGATGAGCCACGTGATGTTCGGCGGCTTCACACACGAGCCGGCTGTGGAATTGGCCGCGAAGCTCCTCGGAATTCTCCCGCCTTCGCTGCGGAAAATCTTTTATTGCGACTCCGGTTCGGTTGCGGTGGAAGTAGCGTTGAAAATGGCCGTCCAGTACTGGCAATCGGCGGGCAGGGCAGCGAAGTGCAAGTTCGCCACCATCCGTTCCGGGTACCACGGCGACACGTGGCACGCCATGTCGGTGTGCGACCCGGTAACCGGCATGCACGGGTTGTTCGGCAGCAGTTTGCCGGCGTATTATTTCGCACCGGCCCCGACGGTCGCTTTCCGGGAACCGTGGCGCGAAGAAGATATAGCGCCCATGCACGCGCTGCTCGAAAAACATCACCGCGAGCTGGCGGCGGTGATACTGGAGCCGGTCGTACAAGGCGCCGGCGGAATGTGTTTTTATTCGCCCGAATATCTGGTGCGGCTGCGTGCGTTGTGCGACCGGTACGAGGTGCTGCTCATTTTCGACGAAATCGCCACCGGGTTCGGACGTACGGGCAAACTGTTCGCCTGGGAGCACGCGGGCGTGGAGCCCGACATAATGTGCATCGGCAAGGCCCTGACGGGCGGTTACCTGACGATGGCCGCCACCGTCGCATCCGAACCGGTAGCCACCACCATTTGCTCGGGCCGGCCCGGCGTGTTTATGCACGGCCCCACGTTTATGGGCAATCCGCTGGCCTGCGCGATTGCATCGGCATCGGTGTCGCTGTTGCTCGAAAGCGGGTGGCGGCAAAACGTGGCGCGAATCGAAGCGCAGCTCGAAAACGAACTGGCTCCTGCCCGGCACTATCCTTCGGTACGCGAGGTGCGCGTGTTAGGCGCTATCGGCGTAATCGAGATGAAAGAGCCGGTAGATATGGCCCGGATGCAACAAGCATTCGTGCGGGCAGGCATCTGGGTGCGTCCGTTCGGGCGCCTGGTGTATGTAATGCCGCCGTACATCATCACGCCACACGAATTGTCGTTCCTTACGAGCCGGCTTCTGCAGGTTATCCGAACTTATTAATCAGTTGAATGATGGAATCATATACTACCCGGTTACACCGGTTACAACAAGCCGGCAACTTGCGTACGCTGCCGCAGGTACTCCACGAAGGGAAATTTATCCGCACGAACGGCAAGCGCATGCTCAATCTTTCTTCGAACGACTACCTGGGCCTGGCTGCCGACGAACGGCTGTATGCCGCCTTTATGCAACACCTGTCCGGCAGCCCGCTGCCTTTTTCTTCCTCCTCGTCGCGGTTGCTTACGGGCAACTATTCCGTTTACGCGGAGCTGGAGGAAACCATTGCCGCCGCTTACCGGCGCGAAGCCGCGTTGCTTTTCAACAGCGGCTACCACGCCAATATCGGGCTGTTGCCGGCGGTGGCCGATAAGCAAACATTGATTTTGGCCGACAAGCTGGTGCACGCTAGTATCATCGACGGCATCCGCTTGTCGGGCGCGCCGTTCGTCCGCTACCGGCATAACGACTGCGACCATTTGGAGCAATTGCTCCGGAAGGAGCACGGGCGTTACCGGCAGTACATCGTAGTGACCGAAAGCATTTTCAGCATGGACGGCGATGTGGCCGACTTGCGCCGGTTAGCGGCGCTGAAAGAGCGATACCCCGGTATGTCGTTGTATTTAGACGAGGCGCATGCGGTAGGCGTGCGGGGCGATAACGGGCTGGGCGTAGCCGAGGAAACCGGATGCATCGGCTCGATAGACTGGCTGGTGGGTACGTTCGGCAAAGCGTTGGCGTCGGTAGGCGCGTACGTGGTTTGTTCGGACGAGATGAAGCAATGGCTGGTAAACACGATGCGCCCGTTGATTTTTTCCACCGCCCTGCCGCCAATGAATATCGCGTGGAGCCGGTTTATCTTCGAATGGCTGCCCGGTTTCCGCGAAGAACGGAGCCGGTTGGCGGCTACCGGCGCCTTGCTGAACCGCCATATCGGGCGGTTGACCGGCCGGGCACCGGGCGCAAGCCATATCGTTCCTTTTGTGGTGGGTGAAAACGATGCGTGCCTCCGCCGGGCGGAAGCGTTGCAGGAGGCCGGCTTTTACGTGCTTCCGGTTCGTCCGCCTACGGTGCCGCCCGGAACGTCGCGCCTCCGCTTCTCGCTAACCGCCGGTCTTACCCTTCCGGAAGTGGAACGGCTGATAACCTGCCTGGAGTGAAGCGGAATACACAGGTAACACGGAAGCTCGGATACCGGGAGAAACGCACAACAGGAGAGGAACCGGAAGAACGAAAAAGAAATACGGAATGAAAAGGAAGTCCGGAAAAAAGCAGAAGGAAAACGGAGGCCGTTTGCGGACGGCCGATGAAGAATGCCGCCCGCTGTGCCGGGGATTTCCGTACGCCCGGATGGGTGCGTACCGCAACCGGTACGGAGCGAATGTCCGGAAACGGCGTATTCCGGGTATATCCGGCTTTAATCGGTTCCGAAGCAAGCCGACATCACCGGAAGAAGGCTTCGAACAGTTCGGCGGAAAGCCGTCATCGTGCGATTATAACTTCAAACAGTTCCGCAGAAAATACTCATCGCACAAATGGCATACTGCACAGTACTGTTAGAAGGGATAATCGCATGATGATGGTCTTAAACAGCTTTGCGGAGAAGAATAATTGTACGAATATTATATTTTACAATTCTCATAAAGGAATAATCGCATGATTATAGCTTTAAACAGTTTTACAAGATGCAAAAATCGTACGAATTCGATAATAAACACTTCTGTAAAAGGCCTGAATCGTACGAATACTATCTTAAACAGTTCTGCAACCCGTTATCGTTGCATGAATATAGCTTCAAACCATCCGGTAGCAAGCGCATAATCGCGCATCTGTCGGATGTTACTTCCGGAATTTCCAGGCAACGGGCTACTATCGGATGGAAGGAAAGCCGGCCGGCTTGTGCAGGAAAGCGCTTCTTCGTTCGTTTTTCCGAAAAGGAACCGAACGAAGGCAGGGAACGAATTCCGTCCGGAACACGATAAAAAAACAGAAAAACTAAAATAACAACCACATGAAAACCCGACTGTTACATACCGGCACAGGTTCTACCCTCCTGCTCTTTTTCTGCGGGTGGGGAACCACGCCGGCCGCCGTGGCGCATCTGGCATCCGAGCCGGATACTACGGTAATGGCCTGTTACGATTATACCGGCCTTTCGGATTTACCCGATTGCTCGCCTTACGCCGCCATTCGAATCGTGGCCTGGTCGATGGGCGTATGGGCGGCCGGACGGGTATTGGCGCAACACCCGGCGCTTCCCGTGGTTTCGGCCGTCGCCGTAAACGGAACCCCGTATCCGGTAAGCGATACGCTCGGCATTCCCGAACCCATTTTCCACGGCACGCTCGAAGGGCTTTCCGCCGAAACCTTCACCCGTTTCAAACGGCGCATGTGCGGAGGCGGAGCGGCTTGGAACCGCTACCGGCAAACGGTACGACCGGAACGCCCGGTAGAAATGTTGCGCGACGAGCTGGCGTTTATCGAGGCGCAATGCATGCAAGCAGCCTCTACAGAGCCGGTTTGGAACGGATGGACGAAAGCCGTACTCTCTACCGCCGACCGGATTTTCCCTTTCGAAAATATGCACCGGTACTGGACTTCCCGGGCTTGCCCGGTGGTGCGTATCGATGCTCCGCATTACCCCTTTTATCGATGGAACGCATGGAAACAACTTACGGAATAATCCCCCGGGAACGCATCCGGCAACGGTTTACGCAAGCACTCGCCTCGTACGATGAAGAGGCGGTGGCGCAACAGCATGTCTGCCGGCGCTTAGCCGGCTATTTACGGGATGCCGGGCGTACAACGTACGAACGGATACTGGAAACCGGATGCGGAACGGGCGCTTTGACCGCCCAACTGGTCGACCTTACAGGCAACCGTGGCGCCGAATGGGTACTGAACGATTTATGCCCGGATTGCCGCGAACCGGTAAGCGTGCGGCTGCGCGACGAAAACTGGACGTATCTGCCGGGCGACGCCGAAACGCTCGCTTTTCCCGGCACGTTCGATTTGGTCGCCTCCGCATCGGTTATCCAGTGGTTCCGCCACCCGGCGGCTTTTATCGCCCGGATGACCGGTCTGTTGCGTCCGGGCGGCGTGTTGCTGCTGAACACCTTCGGGAAAGAGAATCTCCGCGAAATCCAGGCGCTTACCGGGAACGGCTTGCCGTATCCTGCCGTATCCGAAGTAGGGGAGTGGGCGCAGCGGGCCGGCCTCGAAACCGTTCGGCTCGAAGAAGAAACGCTTTCGCTGCGTTTCGCTTCGCCCGCCGGGGTATTGCGCCACCTGAAACGCACGGGTGTAACCGGTACCGGCTCCGGCCGGTTCACCCGCGGGCAGATGGAGCGGTTCTGCCGCGAATACGCCGGCCGGTATGCTTGTGGAAACGAAGTCGTATTAACCTATCAGCCGGTGTACTTGCTGGCCGTAAAAAAAGAATAGAATGGAAGGAAACGTATTTTTCGTATCGGGTATCGATACGAACATCGGAAAAACGTGGGCTACCGGGCTGCTGGCGAAAATGCTGGCCGAAACCGGGCGCCGGGTAATCACCCAGAAAATGGTACAGACGGGTTGTTCCGGCGAATCGGAAGACATCGTGCTTCACCGCCGGATACAAGGAATCCCGCTGAACGACGACGACCGTTCCGGGCTTACCTGCCCGTATATCTTTACCTATCCCTGCTCGCCGCACATGGCGGCCGCCCGCGACGGCGCCGGAATCGACCCGGCGCGGATTACCGAAGCCACGCGGCGCTTACGGGAAAAGTACGAAGTCGTTCTGCTCGAAGGAGCCGGCGGATTGATGGTGCCGGTTACCGAAACGCTTACTGCCCTGGAGTATGTACGTGCTTGCGGGTATCCGCTCGTGCTGGTCACGTCGGGCCGCCTGGGTAGCATCAACCATACGCTGCTCAGCTTGCTGGCCTGCCGGCAATACGGGGTGGAGGTGAAAGCGGTAATCTATAACCTGTACCCGGCCGAAGACGAGGCGATAACCCGCAATACGCTCGGGTACTTGCGCAATTATCTCGCGACGCACCACCCGGCAGCCGTGTTGCTTACGCTGCCCGATGCATCCGAGGGAGGTACGATAGAAGGCCCGTTGGAGCGCTTATTCGAATAGCTGCTTTCGAATCCCTTTGCGCTGCATTAGAGTGCATGGCGGAAATTCTTTATCGCTAGAAGAATGAAACACAGAGGCACGGAGACACAGAGAGTTTAAGAAAGAAGAGCAGGTACCTTTCACCGGATTCGGGCAACCGCATCCTACCGGGCCCTGAAAGGTACCGGCCCTTTCGTACGAACGGCAGTTTTACCGTATTGTATAAAGCCGGCCTCAGCGTATGGAGCCCCGCAACCCGGCAAGCTGTCACCTCTTCTCGGCGCCGAAGGTGCCGAGCCGGTGCCCGAGCGGCTATGGAGCGGTAGAGGGCCTTCCCGAGCGAAGCGTTAAGCAGACCGGCCTGAGTGAGCGTTAAAAAAGCCACGCTGTTTGAGCGAAGCGAGT
>DBGBSM010000513.1:0-2208 GCA_048468815.1 Parabacteroides sp. | reverse complement strand
ACGCACTGGCGATTACCAAGCTCGACGGAACGGCCAAAGGCGGAGTGGTAATCGGTATTTCCGACCACTTCCGGATTCCGGTGAAATACATCGGATTAGGCGAAGGAATGGAAGATTTGCAGGTATTCCGCAGAAAAGAATTCGTGGATTCGTTATTCGGGGAATAAAGAGAAGTATGATTAAAAATAAGGTATCCCTGATTACCCTGGGATGTTCGAAAAACCTGGTCGACTCCGAAATGCTGATGCGCCAGTTTACGGAAAACGGATATACGGTAGAGCACGACCCGGCTCGTATCGACGGTGAAATCGTTATTGTCAACACCTGCGGTTTTATCGGCGACGCAAAAGAAGAATCGATCGAGATGATTCTGGAAATAGCCGAAATGAAGAAACGCCGGAAAATAGGTCGTTTGTTCGTAATGGGATGCCTTTCCCAGCGGTATTTAAAGGAGTTGCAAATCGAAATACCGGAAGTAGACCGTTTTTACGGAAAATTCGACTGGCACGAGTTGCTGCAAGACTTGGGTAAGCCGTACCATCGTAACCTGGCGACCGACCGGATACTTACAACGCCGGGACATTACGCTTATCTGAAAATAGCGGAAGGATGCAACCGGATGTGTGCCTATTGCTCTATCCCTATCATTACAGGCCGGTATCGATCGCGTACGATCGAATCTATCGAAGAAGAAGTACGCAAATTGGTAGCGCAGGGAGTGAAAGAATTCCAGGTAATCGCTCAGGATTTGACTTATTACGGATACGACTTATACAAACGTTTCGCTTTGCCAGAGTTGGTAGAGCGCATCGCCGGTATTCCCGGCGTGGAATGGATACGGTTGCATTACGGCTATCCGGCGCAGTTCCCGTACGAGTTGTTACGGGTAATGCGCGAACACGATAACGTATGCAACTACATGGACATCGCCCTGCAGCATATTTCCGATAATATGCTGAAACAGATGCGCCGGCACATCACCAAGGCCGAAACGTACGAACTGTTGGAACGGCTCCGGCAGGAAGTGCCCGGTATCCATTTACGTACGACGTTGATGGTTGGACATCCGGGAGAAACCGGGCAGGATTTCGACGAACTGGTGGAATTCGTACGGAAAGCACGCTTCGAGCGGATGGGGGCTTTTGCTTATTCCGAAGAAGAAGGAACCTATTCCGCCCGGCATTATAAAGATGTTATTCCGCCGGAAGTAAAACAGGAGCGCCTGGATTACCTGATGCGCGTACAGGAAAAGATTTCCGCGGAAATCAACGAAAAAAAGATCGGGCAACGATTGCAGGTGATGATCGACCGGAAAGAAGACGACTATTATGTAGGACGCACCCAATTCGACTCTCCGGAAGTAGACCCCGAAGTATTGATACCTGCCGTTCACGAGTTAAAGCCGGGTAACTTTTATCAAGTGGAAATAAAGGAAACCCAGGCATTCGACTTGTATGGAAGTGTGTTATTTTGATACAAAAACTGTCAAGAGTTTGTGTGTTTAAGAAAAAATGGCTAATATAGCGCACATTCTTTAAACTAATGCATGTAGTGAAGAACAAGGAACTGACAGAAAAATTAAGCGAACGCCTGGGTTGGACAGTCCAGGAAGTAAACGATATGCTGGCTACTTTCACTACGGTAGCGGCCGGCCGGTTAGTGGAAGGCGATACGCTTGTTCTACCCGGATTCGGCCAATTCGAAACAAAAAGAAAAATGGAACGCATTTCGGTGAATCCGGTCAATAAAAAACGTTACCTGGTACCCCCCAAGCTCGTTCCGGTATTCAAGCCGGGTTCTACGGTAAAAGCGAAATTAAAAGAAATAAAACCTCATGAATAACAAACTCTCCCTATCAGATATCGCGGCTTTGCTTTCGGAGCGTACCGGAAAGGACAAAAAGGCGACCGAACAATTTCTCCGGGAATTCATTCAAGTGGTTTCAGCCGGTTTATTTACCGATAAAATAGTAAAGATAAAAGGATTAGGTACGTTTAAAATTATTCCGGTAGAAGAACGGGAAAGCGTTCACGTCAATACCGGCGAACGTTTTGTAATTCCGGCACATTATAAATATTCATTTCTTCCCGACAAGGAATTACGGGATACGGTAAATGCTCCTTTCGCATTTTTCGAAACCACCGAAATCGGTAACGATGTGGATTTTGCGGACTTGGAAGAATCGGAAGAAACCGAAGCCGTAACGGA
>DBGBSM010000512.1:0-3765 GCA_048468815.1 Parabacteroides sp. | reverse complement strand
GTTTTCCTGTGTCCGGAGGCGGTTCCGGGATATGTAGCCGGCCGCCCTTTCCTGTTCCCGGCGCTTCCGGTGCGAACCCGGCATAGCCTGCTACGGTACGATTTCGATTCCCATCGCTTGCAGCAGGTTCAGTGCGTCGGGCATGCCGAACCGGGCGCCTTTTACTTTGTTTGCGGCCGGGTTCAGGTAGTAATGGCTGGCCGTGCTGAAATCGGCGCCCGTGAGGTTGCAGCCGCTAAAAACGGCGCCTCCTAAGTTAGTCTCGCGGAAGGCGACGCGGCTCAGGTCGGCTTCCGAGAAATCGGCTTCAGGCGCATGGCAACGGATAAACTGGCATTTCCGCAAGTCGAGGGCGGCGAAGTTGCAGTAGGTGAGCAGGCAATCGTCGAACGTAACCGACAGTACGCTGCTTCTTTTCCGCACTTCGTACCACCAGATGCCTATCAGCTTGCTTTTGGCGAAGGTAACGTTCCGGAATACCGAGTCGTGTACGTTGAGGTTGCTCAGGTTGCACTGCTCGAACCGGCAACGGTCGAACAGGCAGCGTGAAAAACGGGTGCCGGAAAAGTCGCAGCCGACGAAACGGCAGTTCTCGAATTCCATGCCGGAGAAAGAGGCCTCCGGATAAGCGGTTCCCTGGAAAGTTTCGTCGGTAAAAACGGCGTCGGTTTCGAATTGCATGGTAAAACGGGTGTTAAGATAAATTATCCTGTAGTTGTACCTGCCGGATGTAAAGCCTCGAGATACAAGCGGTGAACACCAGGTACGACTTCTCTATCCACGCGCTGTGTTTATGCTTCTTAGGCCGGTGTAACCGGTTTTTTTGACTGCGTTGAAAAGAAACTATACCGAAAAATAGATGGTTTATTACCTGTATCCCGGATTTTGCTCTAAATTCGGTGTGAACTGAATTTCCTGGAATGGAATCGGGAAAATCAACCGGAATTCTGCTATATTCAATTCCTGTGTTGCCAGGCCGTTCCGCTTCAAGAAGGCAAAATACGTTCCCGTACCTTTCAATTCGCTTTTCCAGACCTCTTTCAGCGAGGGTAAGAAATCGCCGGTCGGATTCAGGTTGCGTTTCGACGCAACTTGTTGCAGGTAGCGGGCGGCCGCATCGGTATTACCCGACCGGTATTCGCATTCGGCCAGCGAAAGAAGTACTTCCGTATAGGTGGCGAACGCCAGGAAATCGTCTAACCGGACGGGCATATCCGGCACTTCTGTCGGATTAGTCGCTGCCGGATTGGGGTATCCCCATATCATTTCCGGGCTGTTTCGTTGTAGGGCGGCTTCGCGGGAAGAAGCGAGTTGGTAATGTCCGTCGGTTACGATGGCTTGCAGCAGCGTTTTTGCCTCGGCGTATTTGTGTTGGTAGAGGTACATCTTGGCCAGCACCATGCGCGGGAAGTCTTTCGAATACAGGAAATAGTTTTCCGTTTCATCGAACGTGTTCTTTTTATTTCCGAACCGGTCTATTTCACCGGCCAGCCGGTTTTCGTACCATTCGAACAACTCGTTACTCTTCATCGGCTTGGCTTTATCTACGTCGTAGACGTCGAAAACATCTTCTGCATACATGACGTTCTCCCATAAAACAGCCATTTCGTAATACAACGAGGCAGTAAGGAAAGCGAGGTTCGCCGAAAATTCATCCCCTATTATATCCTTCGCATTTTTCGCAAAGAACCGTATGTTTCTTAATGTCACATATACCTCTTTCCAGGCTGTATTTATTTCGCTGTTCCCTTCGCCTAACGTATGTGCCTCGAACGGGGTATTTCCGTTTGCGCTGGCATAGGTATTGGTGTAGAGTGCTTCCATGGTGTGAAACCGGAGAATCGTTTTGGCTATGGAAAGCAATGTTCCGTTCAGGTAGGTTTTGCCGTCGTTTCCTAAAGCCGGCTGGCTTTTATCTCCCTTTTGTACGATTACCAGGTCGGCTTTCCTATTTCCGTCGTAGCTGTAAACCGTGAGGGTAGAGGGAGTGGTGAAATACCCTTCGGCCGGGTTTACGGTTAACACGACGTGGTCATCTTCGATCGAGCGGGTATAGTCGATGGGGGAAACGTTAAATGCCTCCTTAAAGAAGTTCCCGTCCGTTATCTCGCTATCGGGTATATTTCCAGCGGGTGTAAATGTAAACGGAATATTATTGTTTACTTTTACCCGGAACGTACCCCCTTCCACCGGAACGGAAAGTGTATCCATTTCAAATGCCAGTTGCATTTCTCCGCCGTCGCCTAATTCGTTACCCGCAATTCCGTCGCCGTCCCAATCCACGAAATACTGGAGCGGAGGTACCGTAACTTCTTTCCCTACTGCTTTCTGGTATCGTTTGATGATATTTTTACTGATCCGGTCTAAATCCAGGTGTACGCAATTATCCAGGTATTCTTTTTTCATTTCGTCGGTTAGTTTTCCCTGTGCGGTAAATTCCTGGCTTAGTTTCGACAAGTACTCCGTGAGCTCCGGTTCGGAATGTCGGTATAAAAAAGCCGACGACACGACGATAAGCGCACCGGCTTCTTTTGTGCCGGAGGTAATGGAATATTGAGTTGCATCGGTATCTGCATATTGCTGAAGCCCGAATTGTGTTAACAATTCTTTTTGTGCCAGCTTGTTTGCCTCTTTGAATTCCATTCCTGTACCGACGAGTTTTTTTACCCGCTCTGCTTTCAAATGCGTGAGAAGGTTGAGATTGACCGATGTGTTGTCCGACAAATCGACAAATGCTTCCAACCGTATTTCTCCTTGTGATAAGTAGCCTGTAACTTCATTAAAAAAGTTGCTTTTTGTGCTTAATAAAGCATAGGGAGAGGCAAAGTCGTGCGCCGGGAAATCGAAAGCCCCTTCGTCGTTTTTGATTTTTGTCGTATAAATTTCTCCTGTGGGAACGAAGTTTTCATTTAAGGGTTGGATAGCGACGATAGAGCCTTGTATAAACGGCCCTTTTTCCACTTTTCCGGTTACCGTATATTTTACCGGATTTTGGGGTGTGGGTCGGTCGGTGTCGTCCGAGCAAGCGGTAAACAAAGTGCTCGCAGCCAAAAGGCAGAAAAGAATAACATGCTTCATAATAAGTCGATTTCGTATGGTGTCGGAAATGTATCAGCTTTATCCAGGCAGGGCAAAGATAAAGATTTTTTTGCTGAAAAGAAGATGAAAAAGAACGGGGAAAATGAATAAATTCTTGTCGGAGCTCGGTTTATAACCCTACAGCCACAGGGTAAAGAGTAGAAATAGGTCTGCTACAGCTACAAGTCTGTGTGCATCGGTTGTTTTGGGAACAGACGGCTTATTTTGTCGTTTCCGATTCACCCTGTGTTATTCCAACGTATTTATCCGATTGTCCTACGGGGTGAGGGGGCTGTTTTTATTTAAAAATGTAAGGCGGTACCGTTTGCCTGCCGGCTGTTTCGACACGGGGCTAATAGCCGGATGAGCAGGTAAAAGTTCTTATAAAAAAGAGAGATTGGCGTTAGTATATCGAGCCTAAATCCGTATATTTGCAATACGTCCTTGCCGTTTATCCGGTTTGCCGTACGAGTTTGCAAAAAGGTCGCAAGGATTTTACGGTTGTTTATCGAAGCCCGGTCTGTAGGCCGGGTGTAAAGAGGAATGTGAGATATGGAAAAACAATATCAGGCCGGTGCCGAAAATGCCGCCGGCTTAATCGAACGAGTAAGTTCGTTATTAACCCTTTCGTTACAGGAAATAAAACGGATCTATGCGAAAAATCCTTTTTGTATGACCGAATATGCC
>DBGBSM010000511.1:0-6508 GCA_048468815.1 Parabacteroides sp. | reverse complement strand
CCATAAAAGGGCAGGCACTTCGTAGTCGCCCGGATAAGCGGGATTACCCAGGTCGCGCTTCGGGTCGAAGGCAGCGCCGATTTCCGCCACTTGCATCGGCGCCACATTGGCGCGCGAACGCAACTTGTTGATGGTCATGTCGGCTACGGATTGCGAGAATTCGTTTAACTCGAACATCGCCTCCGCATAATTCAGCATCACTTCGCCGATACGGAAAACAGGCATATCGGTTTCCTCGTTCCGTTGCGAACCCATTTCCAGGTACGTATTGAAATATTTCCAGTTGTTGTACCCGAAAGCCGATTTGTACCAGGGTTGGTTGTTCAGGTAAAAATCGTAATGCGGAATCTGTCCCAGGATACCGCCGGAATACCCTTGCCGAAAAGGCAATGTTTTTTGCCGCTCGGCCGGTACGAGTAAATCGAGACTGTCGATGAAGCTCTTGTCTTTCGGATTGTCGGTATATTTCCACTTCGTATCCCACGCAGTAGCCGATTCGGAACGGTCGATAAGATACGGAGGAGTGATGTGCAGCCACAACCGGTGGTCGCGGCAACTGAACTCGTCGTACATATCCCGGTCGTTTTTAAACTCGGCGCTTGTCCAGCGCGGTTTCCCGTCCGAACACAGGTAGCTGTCTACCAAGTCGCGCGTGGGGTTGTAATACGAAGCCGCCGTGGTTCCGCCGATACTCAGCGCATGCACCACCGAAGCATCGTTCGAGTACGGCTTGTACAGCAGGATACCCGTTACGGTGCTCAGGTCATTCGAGTTGAACAGGTCGTCGTAGTTGTTGTGTACGTTCGGGTATTTGCCTATCACCTCCGCCGAAGCCCGTTTACATTCCCGGAGGAACTTGTCGGCATCCGCCAGTCCGTGGTATTTCCGCCAGGTGCCTTCGAAAAGGCAGAACCGGGAAATTAACGCTTGTACCACCGCCTTGTTGACGGTGTTGGCTCCGTCGCCGGCCTCTTTGATATGCTGCTCGGCATACAGCAAGTCGGTGAGGATGTGGTCGGCTATTTCGTCGCGCGAGTTGCGTTTCCCCATAATCAGCTCGGTTTCGTCGTCTTTCAGTACGTGGTCGATCCAGGGGACGCCCCCGTAGGCCGCCAGCAACGAAAAGTACCGGTACGAACGGAAGAAGTATCCCACGCTCCGCCAGTGTTCTTTTTCCACTTCCGCCAGTTGCGACTCGTCGATATTGTCGAGCATCAGGTTTACCCGGCGGATAAAGCCGTAGTAATTCCACGGAGTGGTACGTTGCGTTTCGTCTTTTTCGGTTTCGTCGGTAGGAGGTACCTTGAGCAGTTGTATCCATTTGCTCTCGCCCGAGCCGCGCACGGAATTGTACGATATGTCGTCCGAGGTAATGTCCGCATCGTACGAAAGCGCATCGAACGTTTCGTATAACCCGTAAGCGTACGACAGGAAATTGTCGTATGTTTCGAAAGCCGAGAGCTCGGTGGGCGTTCCCAAAGGCTGTCTTTCCAGGAAATCGTCGTTCATACAGCCCGAAAGTCCTGCGGCCAGCAGCAATCCGTATAGTAATTTTACTGTTTTCATACTTTTCATATTAACGGTTTAGAAAGTAACGTTTACACCCAGCGAATACTTGGTCATGAAAGGATAGTCCCAGGCGCCTTTGCTCAGCATATCCGGGTCGAGCCCTTCGGGCAGGTGATCCCACGTGTGAAGATTCTCGCCGCTTACGAATACTTTGATATTGTCGAAGTAAATCTTCCGGCACCAGGCGGCGGGCAGCGTATACGCCAACGTAATGTTTTGCAGCTTGATAAACGACGCATCCGCCAGGTACCGGGTTTGTTTTTGCCGGTTATAGCTCGTATTCACGGCTTCGTTGGCATATACGCGCGGATAATACGCATCCGGACGTTCGGGGCTCCAGAAATCGAGCGTTTCCTTGAAAAGGCTGCCCCAGGTTCCGGTAGGCCACATAATCTGGTCTTTCCGCCAGTAATCGCGTTTGCCTACGCCCCGCAGGATAAACGAGAGGTCGAAGCCCTTGTAGCTTACGCCTCCGGTGATGCCGTACTGGTAGCGCGGCGTGGTGTTGCCGATAATCCGCTGGTCGCCGGGGTTGTAAACGGTATTGTCGCCCTGGTAGATGTATTCGGTATCCTCATCGAAGTTTTTGTACAACACATCGCCTGGATACACCTGGCCTGCGCCGTAGAATTTCGGAATACCCGCTTTGAGCGTACCGTCGGCATTGAAATCGGCTTCGGTATACAACCGGTCGGTTACGTACCCCCATATTTCGCCGATTTCCATTCCTTCGTAATAGGTATTGTCGCCCAGCAAGCCGGATTCGTTCTGGTAACGGGTAATTTTGCTTTTCGAGTCGTACAGGTTCAGTCCTAACCGGTAGCCTACCTCCCCGATTTTGTCGTGCCAGTTCAGTTTCAGCTCCCACCCGTACGTCTTCAGGTCGGCTGCGTTTTGTTTGGCCGCTTCGGTTCCTACTACCCACGGCAGGTCCATGCCGGGTGCCAGCATATCCTTGGTGTCGCGCCGGTACCAGTCGAACGAGGCGTTCAGCCGGTTGCCGAACAAGTCCGCATCCACGCCGAAGTCGAGCGTATACACCTTTTCCCACGTGAGCGCATTGCTTACCATGTTGGGCGCCTTCAGCGAAGTCACTTTGTTTCCGTCGACCAGCCAGTTCGACAAATACACGTCCATGCCGGGGATATACGGGTAGTTATCGGGAATGTTATTTCCGTTTTCATCTTTTTTGTAGATAATCTGGTTGCCGATTACCCCCCACGAACCTCTCAGCTTCAGGTTATCCAGCCAGTTCCGGCTGTTTTCCATAAAGGATTCTTCGGAAATACGCCACCCGGCCGAGAACGAAGGGAAGAAACCGAACCGGTTCTTTTTCGGGAAACGCGAACTGCCGTCGTAACGACCGTTGGCTTCGAGCAGGTATTTCCCGGCATAAGCGTAATTCACCCGGTAAAACAACCCGCGTATCGCGTATTCGTCGAAGCTGTCGCTCGCCGTGGTGGTGCCGGTCGATGCCGAAATCGACGGCAGGGTAGGAATCAATACGTCCGGTCTTTTTATGTACGATTGCTCGTAATGGCTCCATTCCTGGTTAAACCCGCCCATCAGGTCGATGCTGTGTTGCCCCAACGTGATGTCGTAGTTGGCAAATAAGTTAATGGCATTGTAATCGGTGAAATTCTGCGTAAGCGCGTAGCTCGAGTTTTCCACGTTGTTAGTGATTCCGTTGAAATTCATCCCGATGTACTGGTATTTATTGATGTACATCTTGTTGTTGGTCGACGTATGGTTATACGTATACTCGCCGGTAATCTTCAGCCCTTTCAGCGGGGTGAAAATCACGCGGCCCAGCAGGCGGAGGTCGTTCTTTTTAATACGCCGCGGTTCTCCGTACTTAATATAGGTAGCCGATGTTTCGGGCGCGTAAACCACGCCGTCTTGTTCGTAATCCTCGTTGTTCTGGTACGACGGCAACGACATGGCGCTTCCCCACAAGCCGCCACGGCCGCCTTGTTCTACCTTGCTCTGGTTCGAGTTGGCGTATTTGATGTCGACCTGCGCGGTGAACCACTTCGTGATGTCGACACCCAGGAAGGTCGACAGGTTGATGCGGTCGTAGCTGTCTTTATCGGTAATCAGAATTCCGTTTTCGTCGGTATATCCCAGTCCGATACGGTAGGTGGATTTTTCGCTTCCCCCGGAAACGGAGAAACTGTGGTTTTGCATAAATCCGAAGTTGTCCATCATGTCTTCGAACATGTTCCGTTCGCGCATTAAGAACAAGTTTCCGTCTTCATCGAAAATATACCCCGACGGATACTTGCCGGGATTAGCTAAGTAATCGCGGATGTATCCTTCCCACTGGGTGATATTTTTCCCGTCCACGTACGTGTCGTTGGGCCACTCCATATCCTTGTAGGCCAGTATCGATTCGAGCGGGCTGGCTTTTTGCGGAAGCTCGGATGCTTTGGAGAATGAGAAATTGTTGTTGTAGTTGAACTTGGGCGCCGTACCTTTCGCGCCCTGCTTGGTGGTAATCAAAATAACGCCGAATGCCGCCCGCGCGCCGTAGATGGCAGCCGAAGCCGCATCTTTCAGGATGGTTACGGTTTCTATTTCCTGCGGGTCGATCATGTTGATGTCCATCGGTACGTTATTTACCAGTACGAGCGGCTCTCCGCCGTTGATGGAGTTGGTACCGCGGATGTTGTAGGTCATGTTGTCGCCCGGGCTGCCCGTCGCCGATTCTATTTTCAAGCCCGGTACCAGTCCTTGCAGCGCCGACGTTACGTTCGAGAGCGGCCGGTCGCCCAGCGATTCGCGGATGTTTACCGGCGCTACGGCGCCCGTCAGGTTTACTTTTTTCTGCGTGCCGAATCCCACTACCACCACTTCGTCGATCAGTTGGGTATCTTCCGCGAGGGTAATGTTAAAGTACGATTTCCCTTTCACGCTTACGGTTTGGGCGGTGTACCCGATGTACGAAATGTTCAGCTCGGCATCGGCGGGAACTTCCAGCGCGAATTTACCGTCCAGGTCGGTAACGGTTCCGATGTTTGTTTTCGGCACTACCACGTTCGCGCCGATTACGGGCTCGCCCTTTTCGTCGTGTACGCTACCGGTAATGTGCCGCGACGTCGCCGCCGGTCCGGACTCTCCGGCTTTTTGCGATGCGGCCGGAACGATAATGATGTGGTCTTGCTCGAAGATAAAGGAAAAGCCGGTACCGGCAAGCAAGCCCTGCATTACGTCTTGCAGCCGGGCGTTCCGGTAGTCGACCGTTACGTTTTTGTGTACGTCGAGCTTGGTCTGGTTATAGGAAATGCTTAAATCGGTTTGTTTTTCAATGGCTTTGAACGCCGATAAAAGCGGCTCGTTGGTAAGGGTGAGGTCGACACGTTGGTTTTGCGCCCAGATCGCCGTGCCGGAGAAACATATCGATAAGAATAAGATGATTATTTTACGATAATTTAGGAGACGGGCTATCCCCTGATAATGAATTAATTTCATATCTTTGTGCTATAATTTTAATGCGAAGACAGGCGTAGCCTATCTTTGTGCATCAGTCGATAAATACTAAATTTAAGATTCTCAGTTTAGCTTGACAGAGTTTTAAACGGTGTTGTCGATGTCGGAGCAAGAAAAAGGTGGGCATTTTTTTCTTGCTCCTTTTTATTCATGTGTTTCCTCCTTTCTTTTTTACGGGATATAAGGTAACCAGGCGTTCGTTGTCGATGCGGTAATCCGTATTCCCTACGGTAAGGGAAATGATTTTCATTACTTTATCGAGGTTGTCGCGCCGTTTGAACTTAATGGTATACAAATCGGACGGCACTTGCGGAAGATTCAGGATAATCCGCACGTCGTATTCGCGTTGGAGCGCCGCCAGTATATCGGGAAGCGATTGCCGTACGAAATTCAGTTCCCCCTTTGTCCATCCCGAGTACAGCGATGCGTCGGCCGCGCGTTTGGTAAAGGTGTCGGTACCGGGCGTATATTCCAGTTGTTCGTTCGGCAAAAGGATGTAGCCCGCGCCGTCCCGGTTTTTCTTCCCCACTTTGATCGAGCCGCTTTCGAGCGTGGCGGTAACTCCCGATTCGGGATAGGCGCACACGTTGAAGGTAGTGCCCAGCGCTTCTATTTCCAGGTAGCCGGTTTGTACGATGAAAGGCTTCGCTTTGTTTTTAGCCACTTCGAAATTCGCTTCGCCCAGTAAAAAAACGGAGCGCTGCTTGCCGGTAAATTGTTGCGGATAAACCAGCGTACTGCCGGAATTGACGGTTACGATACTGCCGTCGGGCAGGGTAATGCGGTCTTGCTGCCCGTTGGGCACGATACACTGTACCATTTCGGCGCCGGCCGTATGGCTCCGGGTATAGAAATAGGCGGCCGTTACCGACAGCAACGGCACCAGGAAAACGGCGGCGCGTACCAGCCAGGTATTTAAACGCCTGCGTACGGGGTGTGCGTAACGGCTTATTTTTTTCCGGGTTTGCCGGTACGATTCGAAAGTCGTTTCGTCCGCCCCGGAGGCCAGTTCGCTCCAGAACGCGAATAATATTTCCGTTTTCAACCGCTGTTCTTCGGGTTGCACCAGCCAGCGTTGCAATGCCGCCTTCTCTTCTGCGGAGGGCGGTACGGCGGAAGTGAGCATATTTTTTAACCGGGCGAACATACTTTACTTATTTATATATAGGATACGCGGACGGTAAAGTACGCACGGTTCGTTAATATTTATTAGGAAATAAGAAGCGTGCAAACCGGATTCGGGGTAAAAGGCGTCCGGCTTTATGCGGGAAAGAACGTCGGGTTTGCCTCTCTCATATATAGAAAAAAGGTAAAAAAGTATTGATTATTTTCCGTAAATCGCTCAGTGCCTTACTCAGGTGGTTCTCTACCGTTCGTTTGTTGATTCCTAATTGTTCGGCTATTTCCGTGCTGCTCAACCCTTCTTCGCGGCTCATTTTGTAAATTCGTT
>DBGBSM010000510.1:0-2106 GCA_048468815.1 Parabacteroides sp. | reverse complement strand
CCTTTCCGGTTCTGAAAAAAAGGGGAGGAGCGGAGAAAGGCTTTGTTCGCCGGCTGTTCCGTTTTCAGGGGGCTGCCCCGGTACGGGTCTTCTGCGGGAAGAACCGGTTAGCTGGCGGATGATGAGCCGGTAACCGGGTTCTTTTCCTGCGAATGGGATGCTTTGTAAATCTGTTGTTTATCATATCCGGAACGGCTGCCGGTAACGATTTAACGGTTATTTGTCCCTTTTGCCTTAGAGATTATCACGAAAATATTGCAAAAAACTTCGAATTATCTTTTGTGGATAGAAAAAACACGTTATCTTTGCAGCGTTCAAGAAAAACGAATACGACAGATGATACAAAACGCAGCACATAGTTTGCTAATTAGCCTCATTTCTATTCTACTCTGGAAAACGGAGCGGAAGTGAGATTGCTGTGTGCATGTTAACGAGGTATAAAATAGAGCCTTTCTCACTTCCGGTGCAGAAAGGCTTTTTTTATGGCCGGGAGCAAGCGAAGGAAACACGAAGAGTAATCATAATAAAAACGAACCGTATATGTCAGACAAGTTATTTATTTTCGATACTACGTTACGCGACGGGGAACAGGTGCCCGGATGCCAGTTGAACACCGTGGAGAAAATCCAGGTAGCGAAGGCGTTGGAAGAATTGGGTGTGGATGTAATCGAGGCGGGTTTCCCTATTTCGAGCCCGGGCGATTTCAAGTCGGTGGTCGAAATATCGAAGGCCGTTACGTGGCCTACCATCTGTGCGCTTACGCGTGCGGTGGAAAAAGACATCGACGCGGCCGCGGCTGCGCTCGAATATGCCAAGCACAAGCGGATTCATACCGGCATCGGCACGTCGGAGTATCATATCCGCTATAAGTTCAATTCTAACCAGGACGAGATTCTGGAGCGGGCGGTGGCGTGTGTGAAATATGCCAAAAAGTTTGTCGACGACGTGGAGTTTTATGCCGAAGACGCGGGCCGAACCGATAACGTGTACCTGGCGCGGGTAGTCGAGGCGGTAATCAAGGCGGGAGCTACGGTGGTGAACATCCCGGATACTACGGGGTATTGTCTTCCGGGCGAGTACGGCGAGAAAATCCGCTTCCTGACGGAGCATGTCGACGGTATCCACAAGGCGGTGATTTCCACGCATTGCCACAACGACCTGGGGATGGCTACCGCGAATACCATTTCGGGCGTGTTGAACGGTGCGCGCCAGGTGGAGGTTACCTTGAACGGTATCGGCGAGCGGGCGGGCAACACGGCGCTCGAGGAAATAGCGATGATTCTGCACAGCCACAAGGAGATAGGTATTACTACAAATATCAATACGCAGAAGATTTACGGGTGTAGCCGGATGGTGTCGAGCTTGATGAACATGCCGGTGCAGCCTAACAAGGCGATTGTGGGGCGGAACGCGTTCGCGCATTCGTCGGGTATTCACCAGGACGGGGTGCTGAAGAACCGGGAGAGCTACGAGATTATCGACCCGAAGGATGTGGGTATCGACGATAACGCGATTGTATTGACGGCTCGCAGCGGACGGGCGGCGCTGAAGCATCGCTTGCATGTGCTGGGCGTGGAGCTGGCGCAGGAGAAGCTCGACGAGGCGTACGAGAATTTCCTCAAGCTGGCGGATAAGAAGAAGGATATTAACGACGACGATGTGTTGATGCTGGTGGGGAAAGACCGCACGGCGACGCATCGTATCAAGCTGGAGTATCTCCAGGTTACGTCGGGGGTCGGGGTACAATCGGTTGCGAGCGTGTGCCTCGATATTGCGGGCGAGAAGTTCGAAGCGGCGGCCTCGGGTAACGGTCCGGTGGATGCGGCGATCAAGGCGGTGAAGAAGATTATCGTGCGGCAGATGACGATTCAGGAGTTTCTGATTCAGGCGATCAGCAAGGGGAGCGACGATATGGGCAAGGTGCATATGCAGGTGGAATACGAGGGGAACAGTTATTACGGTTTCTCGGCGAATACGGATATTATCGCGGCTTCGGTGGAGGCGTTTGTGGATGCGATTAATAAGTTTGTGAAGTAGGGGGGCGGTTCTTTTTCAAAAAGAATCTTTGGAAGAAAAGGTTTTCTTTCGGCGGAAAGAAACAAAGGG
>DBGBSM010000509.1:0-4299 GCA_048468815.1 Parabacteroides sp. | reverse complement strand
AGAAATGTTTTCGAAAACAGAGAGTGCTTTTGGTAATTCGTTATTATATGCTTCCCTCGGACTACAAATTGAACGTTCTTTTCCGTTTCCTATAGATTCGGTAATTTTTTTACATTTTAATCTGAATGAGAACAACGCTTTTCCAAGTTGGCGAGATGCCATAAAACATTATAAATTGGCATGTGAGATAAATCCGTATGATGATCTATTTTTTCATAATTTGGCATGGCTTTATTTCGGGAGTAATAAAAAGGACAGTGCTCTGTTATATATTGATCATGCTTTAAAACTCTCTCCCAATAATTCTATGTATCATATAAGCAAAGGGTTAATGATTGAAAAGGATAGTTGCAAGGCTGCCATGAAATCTTACAAAGATGCAATTATGTTATCTCCGGATATATGTGACTCTCCATTTTACCGGGATTTAAGCAGCCGTTATTCTTCTCTGAACGATCAGTTGATACATGCATCATATTCCGGGCTGAAAGAGCGCCAGGGTATAAGTTATAATTCTATCTTAGAAGCAAAATGTGGAAAGTTACTACTAGCTATGGGCCAGTTAAATGAAGCTTACGATGTATTGGCGGATGTAACTAAAACACATCCGGGTTTAAGCCGCCCCTGGTACTATTTGGGCATGATTGAATGCATTAATGGGAATTATCCGGTAATGAAGGAATGTATGCGTAAATCTCATTACTTGAATCCGGTTGATTATTTGCCTTTATATGGTTTGAGCAAATATTACTGTGCTATAGGTGATTCTATAAGTAGCGCCAGATATTATCAGCGGGCTTTGATGATTAATAGGAGCAAGAAGTCTGTCCATTCCGAAAGAGTAGAAAGAATATATAATTTAACCACCTATAACGATGATATACTTCCTCAAGGATATTTGGAATATCTTAGTCCTGTGATGGAATGAATATTCTTTTGAGTGTTACGATTGTTTTTCATTCACACTTCCGATAGAGAAAACTCACTTCTCGGCTCTTAAAAAACTCTCCCGACAAATCTTTTTTGAAACAAACTTTTTTTGTAGTTACACTTATAATGCTTAAAACTTAACAGAGTATTTTTCTTTTAAGCTGGTTGCCATGCATTTTCGAGTTTTGTTTTTTTCGTTTTGACGAACACCTATTGCAAGTCGGTTTTCTAAAACTATTCATCTGGGACATCCAGATCTGCGCCCTGCTTGCGAATGGCGCGGGGCGATTGTCCGAAACAGGATTTGCAGAAGTGGGAGAAGTGCGAAAGGTCTTCGAAGCTGTATTTGTAAGCGATTTCGGAGATGGAAAGCTGGCTGTTGCGGAGCTCGTAAAAAATATTCTGGCTTTTCTGTTTGATCATCCACTGGTAAGCCGATTCGTTGAACACGTTTTTGAACAGGCGCCGGAACGAAGCGACGCTGTAGTTGCCCAACTGGGCGAATTCCTCCACGGTTTTTACGCGCAGGTAGTTCTGCTGTACGAAATACCGGAAGCTGTTTTCGTAAGCCAGGATAGGATGGTAAAATACTTTCAGGATTTTGAGCGGATAATAGCTGATCAGGATAAAGATGAACTCTTTCCGCTTGGCTTCGATAAAGTCGCGGCAAATCATGTCGCTCTCGATGTAAATGTTCATGCTTTCCATAAATACGCGCATCGGGTCGCACGTATCCATCGGCGTATGGTAGAGAGGCGGGTCAGGCAAGTCGGCCAGCTTTTTGAACCGTTCGTCGCATACGCTCGTCAACTCGTCGAACTCATACAAAATCAGTACGGCAGGCTTCAGTACCTTAAATTCTATCTCCGAGCCGATAGCTTGTAAAATAAACTGGTTTTCGTGTACAACGGTATCCGGATATTCGTTGCTGTTCAGCCATATTTCTCCTTCCAACAGATAAGCTACGCAGTTTCTTTTCCGTTTTTGGGGCGGATAAACCAATCCCTTCGGGAATACATAACGGGTAAATACGTTACTTTCCCCGTAGGGGCACTGGCTGCAATCGATTAATTTTTGACAACGAATGTTATTCATTAAGTGAACCGGGCTGTGTAAATGCAAGGCAAAGATAGCACAATTTGCAGGATAATAAAAAATCGCCTGGCTGTGAACTGCTAATTTATATGAAAACAGAACGGGCCAGGCGATGTTGAAAATCACCGGGTATGGCCGGTTATTCGTATCCGGTGGCGTATTCTTGCCGGATAGCCGGAACGCCTGTTTTCATCCATTCGGGCATCGGTTCCCCGTTTAAATAATGTTGGAAAAATCCGAACATCCTTTTCTGGAAATCGATCCGGTTGGCCATACGCATCGGCCAGTGCGGTTCGCCGGTATAATTGAGCAGCCATACCGGTTTTTGCAGCCGTTTCAGGGCGACGAAATACTCGATACCCTGGTACCAGGGCACATGCCCGTCGTTATCGTTGGCCATAATCAGGATGGGAGTTTTTACTTTGTCCATCTGGAATAAAGGGGAGTTTTCCCGGTAAAGCTCCGGAGCTTCCCACGGAGTGTGGCCGATACGGCTTTGTCCGTGCTCGTATTGGAACGAGCGATTCAACCCCGTTCCCCACCGCATGCCGCCGTAGGCGCTGAACATATTTACCACCGGCGCACCCGATTCGATGGCGGCGAACAAATCGGTGCGGGTAGCCAGGTCGGCCACCTGGTATCCGCCCCAGCTATGCCCTTGCGCACCGATGCGTTTCCGGTCGATATATCCCTGCCGGAGCAATTTTTCCACCCCGGGAATAATGCAGTTGTAGGCGCTTTGTCCCGGATAACCGTCTTTGTATCGTACGTCCGGGTTGAAAATCACATAGCCGTTGCTGGTATAAAAATGATAGTCGATGGTAGAGCGGTGCGGTTCCGGCTGCCGGTACGAATGGTAGGTATCGGCGTTCCGCTCGTAAAAATTCACGATAAGCGGATAACGCTTTTCCGGGTCGAAGTCGGCCGGTTTGTATACTACGCCTTCGAGCGGCGTTCCGTCTAACGAAGTCCACCGAATCAGCTCGGCGGTTCCCCAGTTCACGGCTTGCTGTTGCGGGTTGGCGTCCGTAAGCCGTACGGATTTCCGGAAATGCAAATCCGATACCAGTAAATCCGGGAAATGCTCGAACGTTTCTGCCGTATAAATTACGTCGTTCGTATTTTGGGCCTTCAGCGGCGGTGTCAGCCTGAAGTTACCGGCCAGCAGCTCCTTCGGCGCCGAAGCCGATGTTAATTTTGCAGTGAAATAGCCGCTCCCTTTGTCCGTATGGTCGAACATCGAGAGCAACTGCGGCGTTTTCGTATCGATGAACTTCGCTTCCTTATCCAACTGAACCAGCCGGTACGTGCGGTTGCCGGAGCGTCCGTCCACCGTCAGGTTTACCGGAGCTTCCGTTCCGTACGGGTCTAATTGCCAGATGTCGTACTTGTCGTAAGCCAGCAGGTAACGGTCGTTTTCCGTCCAGCCGGCGATTCCGTACGGCTCGGGGTAATCCGGCACGTCGTTATCCTCGTCGTAGGCTTTGAAAACCGACGGAGCGGTCAGCTTTATTTCCTTTTCCGCATCGAACGCATACGCATACCAGGCGCTATCGTTCGGATTGTACCAAAAGCCGAATTTCCCGGCCGGCGAAACTTGCATCCGGGCATTCATCCCTTTTTTCAGCAATTCCTTGCAGCCGGTGCCGGTATCCATCCGGTACACGTCGTACCGCTTACGTCCTTTCCACATACTTTCCAAGGCATACGGTCGCGACGACGAAGCGAGCACGAAAGGGCTGTTTCCTTCGCTTACCGGCGTAATGTCGGGCAATTCGCAGGTACCGAGTTGGGTAATGGCGTGCGTAGTCAAGTCGTAAACGGCCCGGTATCCTTTCTGCAAGTCTTTTTCTTTATCGACCAATTGTTGGGGATATTGCTTTTCTTCCTGCCAGTGCCACACGTATACTTTCGGGAAATATTCGTCGAGGAGCGTGCTGTCTTTTGTCAGGGGGCGGGGAGAGGTGGCGAAGAATAAACGGGTATCGTTGTCCGAAAAAGCAGGTTCCGTATATTCATTCAGTATCCAGCCTTGCGGAAAGGCGGAGGCGTTATCTTCCGTTATTTTCATTGCCGGCTGCCGGTTTTCCGATAACCAAAGGGAAAAGGCCGCTGCCGACGTGCTGTCGGGCCGTTCGCTTACGATGAAGGCTACTTTGTCGCCTGTTTTGTCGGTGCCCGTTTGTTTTATTTCCCCCGGACCTTCATAGAGGATGTGTTTTTCGCCCGTTTCAGGCTCGAAACTGTACAGGCCTCCCCGGTTTTGTCCGGCGG
>DBGBSM010000508.1:0-12202 GCA_048468815.1 Parabacteroides sp. | reverse complement strand
CCCGATACCGTTCGATATTCCACAAAAATCCACCCGGAACAGCGCTTATTTTATCCATGTTTTACCTTTAAACTGCATCCGTATGCCGTACAACAAACAATTTTACTTCGAGAAAATAGTAGAAATCCAACGCATCACGCTGAAATACAAAGAACAGGGCATAAGCCAACGCTACATTTACGAACATTACATTTATCCGGTTTTCCGGATTTCGCGCTCGGCATTTTACAGCTACCTCTCGATACCGGCCGCCCGCGAGCTGAAGCGGCTGAAAGAAAAAGCCAAGCCGGAACTGCCCGGTAAGCCAAACGGAACCGATTAAAGGCCCCCGCGTTGCCTCGCGGAAGAAACGCCTTGACCCGAATTCCGGAATACCGTCCGGACTCTTACGCCGATACACTCCCTGTGTACCGGCGTTTTTTCTGCCCCGGAAAATGCTACTCAAAAATTCTTTTATTACTTTTGCTTGCGGCATACGGCGGATACGACGCCGGCAAATATCCGGCTTTCCGCTACAGCTTGCCGTTGTACATCCGATAAAATCCATCCGATGAAAAAAGTAAAAATCACCGTTTTGAAAACGACGCTCGACACCGAATTAGCCAACGAATACGGTGCCGAAGGATTAACCGCCTGCCCCATGCTGAACGCAGGCCAGGTGTTCTATGCCGACTACGCCAAGCCGGCCGGCTTTTGCGACGAAGCCTGGAAAGCTATCTACCAATATGTGTTCGCCCTGGCGCACGGGAGCGGCAAAGAACTGTTTTATTACGGCGACTGGATAAGAAAGCCGGGCGTAGCCATATGCAGTTGCAACGACGGGTTGAGGCCGGTTATCTTTAAACTGGAAGCTACCGACACGGAATCGGCAATCGATTATACGCCGGTTCGGTAAACTTTTCCGGCGCCCGATACGCACCAAATTATATTTTGACAGTTGTCAAAAGTTCTTTTGATAATTATGAAAAGTACTTTTGACAATTGTCAAAAGTTCTTGCGACAGCTATCAAAAGTTCTTGCGACAATTGTCAAAATATTTTTTCCTGGAATACATGTATATATCAACGCTTTTAGTTTGACTATTTCTTACCCTATCCATAAATAGGGTCGACCCGGTTAAAACGTACTTACAATTCCGGTTGACCTTTAGTGAAAGCTGCTTACGGATTAAACACTTATTAATGAACTCGATTTACGAAACACGATTTAAATACGGGTTTCCGCCGACACTTCTTCCGCTTATTCCTATCCTGCATTTACACCCGGCTTTATCCGTGGATAAGAAAAGGCAAAACGCGCGCATCCGAAAAGCACGAAGCACCGCTCTTATCCCGTAGAAATTTTTACTTCGGCACGCGCTTCTGAAAATATACGCCGCAATTTCCCAGGAATACGATGCCCGGAAAAACAAATAAACTTCGCATCCCGGCGGTACTTTTCGCTATTCCTTGCTCTTTTTCCCGGTCGGTTTCCCGTCCAAGGGTTAGACGAAAACATCCAACCCTTGGACTAAAAAGTCCAACCCTTGGAAAGTCGCTTGCAAAACGGTTTTTCCGAGTGCATCTTTGCCGTGTCGGACAACGAAAAAACGTAACCCGGACCAGGCGGCAAGCACGCGCACCGCCCCGCCAGATTACCGGAAATTCAGCGAACGGCAAAACCGAGGCATTCCCGAAAGCAAGGAGTTCCGGCCGGACTGCATCATGCGCCTTTACAGACGGAAGCCGAGGTTTCGATTTAGTATTCACATTAAAAACAAACAAGTATGAGTTTACCGAATGTACATATCACATTAGGAAACGGGAACATGGGCACCGTAACGCTCTCGGACGACGGCATCGCCGGCCTGATTCTTACCGGCGCACCCGTAGCGGGAAAGCTGGAATTGAACAAGCCCTACGTACTCTCGTCGACGCTCGATTTGAAAAAACTGGGCATCGAGGCCGAAAGCAACCCGCTCCTTTATAAAGACATCACGGCTTTTTACGCCGCAGCCGGCGAAGGCGCGGAGCTACACCTCCTGGCGGTAAGCGCCGAAACCACATTGACACAGATGTGCGCTTCCGGCAGCGACAGTCCGTTACGCACGTTAATCGATTCGGCCGCCGGACGCATCCGGCTGGTAGGAATCAACCGGAATCCGGCGCACGATTTCACCGCCACCGATACCGACGGGCTGGAGAAAGACGTAATCGACAGCCTACCGGTAGCGCAAGCCACGGCCGAAGGCTTCCAAGCCGACATCGCTCCGTTCCGGCTGTTCCTGCCCTCCCTTGCCTGGAACGGCAACACCGACGGCTTGCTGAACTTGCAGGAATGCGCGTACAACCGGGTAGCGCTGGTGATGGCTTCGGACGGGAAGTTCGGCGACAGCCCTTGTTACAGCGCTGCTATCGGACAGGTGTTGGGGCGCGCCTCGAAAATCGGCGTGCACCGGAACCTGGGGCGCGTACGCGACGGCGCCATCGCACAGGGCGGATACCTTACCGACGGTAAAACGCCCGAAGCGCACTTCAGCGAATGGAACATCCTGAACGACAACGGGTTCATTTTTTACCGCACCTTCATCGGCAAAAACGGGTATTATCTGAACGGCGACCCGATGGCTACCTCGCCCGACGACGATTACGGCACGCTGAGCCGCGGACGGGTAATCGACAAAGCGGTGATTATCGCTTACCGCACATACATCGATGAAATATTAGACAACATCGAGGTCGACGGCGAAAAAGGCACCATTCCCACCCCGTTGTGCAAGAGCTTCGAGGCGAGCATCATCCGGGCGGTAGGCACACAGATGGCCGGCGAAATCAGCTCGTTCCGGGCGTATATCGACCCGGCGCAGAACGTGCTGGCGAACGGCCGGATGAATGTGGTGTGCAAAATCGTTCCGTTGGCTACGCTGAAAGAAATCCGGGTGGATTTATCGCTTACCAATCCGGCCGACGAGGGATAAAGAGCGGAAACGGGCATCTCCCGGCAACCGCTGCGGAGGTGCGCGTTCCGAACGAGTTTAAACTTTAAAAACAACGAACAGACAGATGAAAACAAGTTTTAATACCAACGAGTACGCCTGGGTAGATGTACAAGTAGCCATGCTGGGGCGCCAGGTAACCGGCCTGCGGGGAATCGAATACAAAGTGAAACGCCAGAAGGAGGCTTTATTCGCCATGGGCAAAACGGCGCGGGGCATCCAGAAAGGAAAAAAGGAGTTCGAAGGCACCATTACCTTGCTGCAAAGCGAACTGATTGCGCTGGACCGGGCTGCCCAGGAAGCGGGTTATGAGGATGTAACCGACCTCGACTTCGACGTGATGGTATCGTATATGCCGGCCGGGCTGGTGGTTACGACCGACAAAATCGTAGGGGTTTCGATTACGGAAGTGCCGCGCGCCTTGAAAGAAGGTGATTTACAGATGGAAGTAGCGCTGCCGTTTATCGCGCTGGATGTGGAAACCAATATCGACTAACCGTTTAATCCGGACAAAAATAATGAATACGAAAACAGAAAAAACAATCGAAGAGAAAGTAGCCGACTGGAAAAAGAAATACGGCGAGGTATTCCTGGTAGAGGTAGACGGCCGTACGGCTTACCTCAAAAAACCGGACCGGAAAGCGTTGGGGGCGGCGGCCGTTTTGGGAAAGACCGACCCGATGAAATACAACGAGATTCTGCTGTGCAATTGCTGGATCGAAGGCGACGAAGAAATCAAAACCGACGATTCGCTGTTCCTCGGGGTTTCCGCCCAATTGGCCGAGCTGGTCGAAATCAGGGAGGCGACCATAAAAAAGCTCTGACGGGGACGCGGCTGGCGGATAAGCAGGGTTGCCTGTTTATGGCGGACACGCTTATCCGTGCCGTGCTGCACATCGACCCCGACACGCTTTCGGACGAGGAATGGGGACACCAGGCGCGGATGGCGGAATGGGCGCTGACCCTGATGCAGGAATATAAACTAACCTGACCGCCGCCCTCCGGGAAAGGAGCCCGTTGCCGGCCGGAATGTCCGGTGCGTCGGCGCCACTCCCTTCCCGGTTCGCCATTCGACTATAGAAAATGTAAAACGAGAAAATCGATTTATGGAAGATTCACTCAAGTATCTGTTCAGCCTACAGGATAAAATAGGGAAGCAAGCCCCTGTCGTAGCCATCACCTCCGACCTGCAGTTGAGCCGGTTCGCCCGACTGCAAACGCAGGTAAACGCCACGGATACGTTGTTCCGCGAAATGGGGAATACGTTAGGCTCGATGCAAGCCCGGGTAGCCACGCTGAAAGCCGAAAAGGAATGGATACCCGCATCGAACACCCGGGCGATGCGGATATACAATACCGAAATTACCCGGCTGGAGGAAAAGATGGCCCGGCTCGGCTCGTTGGGAGGGGCATTCAAAAAATGGAAGCAGGAAATACTCGAAGCCGTTCCCGCGCTCCGGTCGCTGGCCAACCCGGTAGGCGCCACCGTGAATGCCGTGAAATACATCGGGCAATCGGCCTTGCAGTTCGACCGGAGTATGGCACAGGTAAGCCTGTCGGCCCGGTTAGACCCGGACGGAATTGCCACCCTGAAAAAACGGCTGGTGCAAATAGCATCCGAGAACAAAACGGATATTCTGCTGGCGCCGGCCGGATTCGAAAAAATCAACGCCCGGGTAAACGACACGGAGTTATCGCTGACGCTGCTCGATGCGTCGCTCAAAGGCGTGCGGGCCGGGATGGGCGATATGGATACGGTGTCGGAAACCTTGGTTCGGACCCTTTCGGCGGTAGGAAAAGAAAACGCTTCGGCACAAGAAGTGCTCGATACGCTGGCCACAGCCGGCCGGATAGGAGGAACCGGCTTTTCCGATTTCGCCACGTTCCTGCCGGAGCTGATTTCGGGCGCCTCGTCGTTAGGTTTCGGTTTCCGGGAAGTAGCGGGCACGTTCGCCTACATGACCGGGAAAGGACAATCGGCACAAGCAGCAGCCGCTTCGATACAAAACGCATTTACCGCTCTGAGCCGGAGCGACGTGCAAAGCAAAATGGCGCAAAACGGAATTCCGGTGGCCGGCGAAACGGGAAAGATGCGGAGCTCGATAGCCATTATCCGCGATTTGCAAACGGCGATGAAGGGCATGAACGAAGGAGAAAAAACTTCTTTCCTCAAGCAATTAGGGCTCGACGACGCCTCGGTTCAAAGCACATTCGCCGTGCTTACCTCCGACATCGACGGCCTGCAGGGCTCGCTGGATGCCGTAACCGGTTCGGCCGGAGCTACCGAAAAAGCGATCGGCGCCTCCAAAAACGGCATCCGCACTGCTACGGAAACCTGGACTGCGTTCAAGAACATCGGCACCCGCATCGGTATCTCGGTGCTGCCGCTCATCACTTCCGCGCTGGAAATAGTGGAAGGGGCGGTAAACAAAGTGGTGCCCGTAACGGAGAAAATAGTCGCTTTCTTTTCGGCATGGTCGAATGCCTTGCAAAACGGTAATCCGTTGGTTTGGACGCTCACGTACGCCATCGGCGGCCTCGCCGCAGTACTGGCCACGGCTTTCGTTTACATCCATGCGGTAACGGCCGCCACCAAGGCCAAGCTCGCGCTGGATGCATTGCTGGCCGGCGCCAACCAGCTTCTAACCGGTACGCAACAGGCGTTAAATATTACTATGCTCGCTTGCCCGCTTTTCTGGATTGTCGCGGCCATCGCCGCCGTAACGGGTGCCGTGATTTACTGCTGGAATCATTTCGAAGGGTTCCGCATGGCGGTGCTGGGCGTTTGGGAAGTGATGCAAGCATTCGGCAATTCGCTGTGGAATGCGATTATAACGCCCATCAGCAAAATACTGGAAGGCATACGGAAAATAGGCGGCGCTTTTTCTGCCTTGATGAAAGGCGAGTTCAAAGAGGCAGCCGCACAAGCGAAGGAAGGGTTTACCAGCCTGAGCGAAGGTATCGTCAATGCCAACCTGCTGGCAGTAGCGTATCATACCGGAAAAAACGGCAACTATGCCGAAGCCTGGGAAAGAGGCAAGCAAAAAGGACGCGACAGTTGGGCAGCCTCGCAACAAGCGAAAGAGGAAACCGCCCCTTCGACTGCAACTGCTTTTTCATCGCCGGGACAGTCCGGGCTATCCCACGGTTTCTCCGTTCCTGCCGCTATACCGGGCGCTCCGGTAGTAAGCGGTAACCTGTCGCCGCAACAGGCGCTCCCGGGCTACGAGGCACCGGCGGGCGCTCCGGGAAACAGCTCCGGAAACCGGTATGCAGCAGCTGCCGTTCCGGCTTATTCCGCGACACCTGTTACCCAGGCAAGCGCCGGCGAAAAAAGCTTCTTCCTGGAAGATTTGCTGAAAGAAGTGCGCAAAATTGCCGCCGTTCTTACGATGCCCGCCGCGTTATCGGTTCCGATGGCTGCACAAGCCAGCCCGTTTACCGCCGATATGAACGGCATCCGCGCCGGCATCGAAATGCAGGGCGCCACCGACCCGTTCGGAAATCCCCTGCCGCCAACGGGAGGGAAAAATATCCAGGTGGGCAAGGTTTGCGACCAGTTGGCATTTCATATCCAAAATTCCGACGGCCGGAATATCGAGCATATAAAAACCGAAATTATTCATGTATTAAACGAACTATGCGATGGCTATCAGTCCTGATTTTAATGTAGGGGAGGTTCTTCTCTCCGCTCTCGGATACAAGGAAACGGCTTTCCGGACGGCAGGCTCGCCGCCCGGAAAAGCGAAACCGGGAAGCGACGGCTTTCTATACGGCAACCGGAACGAAGCGTTGAAAACCGTTTCGGAATACGGTACGCCGTTACGGAAAAAGGATGCGTCGGGCCGGTGGTACTTTATGCCGGTTACGCTGATTCACAAAGACGAAACGTACGAAATACCGAATGCCGTGATTTCGTTTACCGGAAAGAAAACGATTGTGGAAACCCCGATGGTGGGACGGCAAGGCACCGTAAAGGAGCTGATCGGCCTCGACGATTACGAAATCGGCGTACAGGGCGTAGCGCTCTCGGACGATTTTCCGCAGGAAGCGCTCGAACGGCTGCACGAGCTGTATACGATTAACGAGTCGGTATCGCTGCAATGCGCCCTTACCGATGTATTTCTCGACAAAGACGACAAAGTGATTATCCGCTCGGTCGAGCTGTCGGACATGCACGGTACGGAGAGTTTCGTAACGATTAAAATCGGCTTGGTTACCGACCGGAGTTTCGAACTGAAAATAGAATAAGCTATGTACGTACTATGCAGCGACATCCGAATAGGCAACGTATCGTTCGCCTCGGTGCACGAAGTGCAAATCAGCCGGAGCATTTACAATCCGGCGGCCACGGCCGTTATCAAGATTCCGGTTACGGCCGCACTGAAACAGGCCGACAACGCCTGCACGCATATCGAAACGGCCAACGAAATCCACGTAGGCGACGCGGTGGAAATCCGGCTGGGATACGATAACCGGCTCAACCTGGAGTTTACCGGCTTCGTGAAACAACTGAACTACAAGCGCCCGCTCGAAATCGAATGCGAAGACGCGTATTTCAAGACCCGCTCGCTCGATTGCGTTTTCTCCAAAAAGGAAACCACACTGAAGGATTGCCTCGGCGCCTTGTTGCCGGGAATCTCCCTCGGTTATTGCACGGACCTGACGTTGAAGAACTTCGTGGTGAATCATAAACCGGCGGCGTGGGTGCTGGGCTACCTGAAAAAAGAATACGGACTTACCGTTTTTTTCGACTTGAACGGGAATTTGTACGCCGGGGAAGCGTTCCGAGAGCCGGCCGAAACGGTGAAGTACCGGCTACGTTATAACGTAATCGGCGACGACAGCCTGAAATACCAACGGGCGAAGGATACGCCCGTGAAAGTACAGGCGGTTTGTTACCGCCGCGACGGCGCCCGGATAGAAAGCGAGGCGGGCGAAGCGGGGGGCGAAACGAAAACGTTGACTTTCTACGACGTAAAAGATACGGCCGGACTTAAAAAGCTGGCGGAAGAAGAGGTGCGACGGTATTCGTACGACGGATACCGGGGAAAAATAGAAACATTTCTCGAACCGTACGCGCTGCCCGGCATGGCGGCGCAGGTAGACGACCCGGTTTATCCGGAACGGAGCGGTACGTATTACATCGAGAGCGCGGAAGTGCGTTTCGGCGCTTCGGGCGGACGAAGGGCAATCGAAATAGGGAGGAAAATATGAGCAAAGACATCGAAGAATTACGACGCAAGCTGCTCGGCGGCAATCCGGCGGATACGGTTTTCCAGGCGGTGGTGACGAAAGTGGACGAACAGGAGTTTACCTGCGAAGTGAAACGCGACGGCGCGGTGGATTATTTCGACGTGCGGTTGCGCGGGGTAATCGATTCCGGGTTACAGGGCATCGCCCTGATTCCGAAGTTGCAGAGCACGGTATTGGTATGCCGCATCGGTTCGAGCAACGAATTGTTCGTGTGTCAGTTCTCGGAAATCGACAAGGTGCTGTTCACCGCCCGCGACACGGCCTTTACTTCCGACGGCGACAAGCTCTCGCTTTCGCAGGGGGAAAAGGTAACGGTTACGGTGGATGCGGACGGACTCACCGTACAGGCGGGGGAAACGGCGTTCAAGGTATCGACCGGCGGCCTGTCGCTCACCCGCAAAAACTCGGGACTGAAGAAAACGCTCGACGACTTGCTGAAGGCGATTCAAAACCTGACGGTGACTACCGGCGTGGGCCCGAGCGGACCGCCGGTGAATATCGCCGACTTTATCAAAGTACAAAACGATTTGGCTAATTACCTGGAGGAATAAGTATGGCATTAATAAAAGAGACGATTAAAAGCGGCATCGAATCCGCTTTCACGGAAGTAATGAACCAGCAGGAAGGGCGCGAGGAGGCGCTCGGCAAACTGGCGGATAAACTGGCAGACACGGTAATCGCCGCGGTCAAAAGCGCGGAAATCAGTTATACCACCGGCTTGATAGCGCCCGCCATGGGTGGGCCGGTAACCGGAACATTCGAATGTATCATCGCATGAGAACGGACATCAAGCAAACGGAAAACGGAGACATCGACCTTTCTACAGGCGATATGCTCTATACGGAAAGCACGCGGCAGCACCAGAAGGATTTGCTGCTGGCGGGCAAGGGGCATTACAAGGAAACGCCGGAAGCGGGTGTGGGCGCGGCTTCGTACCTGAACGACAACGAGCCGGGCAACCTGTTCCGGGCGATCCGGAAGGAGTTTACCCGCGACGGCATGAAAGTAACAAAAATCAGTATGAACCGAACGGAGGCGTATTATGAAGGAGATTAAAGCAGCAGAGAACCAGACGCTTTTCGATATCGCCGCGATGTATTACGGCACGTGCGAGGCGATGGGAGAAATTTTACGGAACAACCCGGAACTGGCGAACGACGACCGGGTGAAGGTGCAAGCGGGTATCGACTCGGCGAACGACCGGAATTTTTATCCCGACCTGGCGCTGAAACCGGGAAGCGTAATCCGCATCGACAACGACAGCCGCCTGATACGGAAAAACAGCGTGCGGGAAATTGAAAAAGAAGTAACCACTTTTAATTTGACTGACTATGGCACGGACCATCCATGAAATCCAGGACGCGATGATAACGAGCGTCCGGCAACAAGCTACGTTATCCCTTTCGTCATCGAAGGTAGCCGAATGGCGTTTATGGACGTATGTATTCGCACTGGCTATCCATACGTTCGAGCTGATACTCGACGCTTTCCGGAGCGAAATCGATACGATTACCGATAAAATCACGCCGGGTACCACGCGCTGGTATGCCGAGATGTGTTACCGGTTCCAGAACGGGCACGAGTTGCTTTTCGACGAATCGAAGGCGATGTTGTACTACGAAAAGAACGATCCGGAGGCGCAAATCGTAAAAATCGTGGCTATCGGCGAGGACAGAAACAAATTGGCAATCAAAGCGGCCAAACGCGATGTTACGGGAAAAATCGTACCGCTGAGCCCGGACGAGCTCTATAATTTTTCTTCTTACATCGACGCCGTCAAATTCGCAGGCGTAGACACGAGCGTGGTATCGACGAACGCCGACCTGCTGCGTTACGAGATGGATGTTTATTTCGAGCCGGCCATTCCGCATACATTGGTACGGGAGAATATCGAAGCGGCGCTCGACGAGTTCAAAGCATCGCTGGGATTCGACTCGATTATTTACCGGCAACGGTTTATCGACGCGGTGATGCAGGCGGAGGGGGTGGTTACCTGCCACCTGGTTTCGCTGGAGCGAAAGGGGGCTACCGACGAGGAGTTCGTTCCGACCGGAATTTATGCCGAGCTCGAATCGGGGTATTTCGAATACGACAAGGGGTGTACGGTTACGTTGAAATCGGTTAAAGAATTGAACGCATGAACATAGGGGTAAATTTTACGAACCTGGTACGGCAACTATTGCCGCCACATAAACGGCAACCGGTGCGCGCCGGCTTATTGGGGGCGTTCGCCGTACCGCTGCAAACCGTATTCGACGGCTTCGGCACCTGGCGCGAAAACGCACGGATGTTGGTAAACGTGAATTCGCAGGTAAAGGTGCTGGAGGGATATTTGCGCAAGAAGTACCGCCAGCCTGTCACCATCAAAATCGTAACTTTCAACAACGGGTTGCTGCCGGTGGGGCTGATAAGCGAGGGGCGCACCATGTGGCCGCAGTTCGGCCTGGCCGGTGAAAATGCGTTCCGCTCCGTTCCGCTGGAGAACGAGATACGCGACAAATTCGACGGGGCCGACTTCCTGGTGTATATTCCCGAAGGAACGGACATGGAATTGATTAACGCGGAAGTAGAGAAGTACAGGCATGTATTGACAACGTATAAAATTATTCAACAATGAAAGAGCATATACAAAAAACAGGTATCCGCCCCTGGGCGGGCGAGGATTTAATCGAGTTGCAAACGGAGCCGCTGCGGGCGCTCGAAGGATTTTTTTCGGAGTATGGAAACTGCATCATCAACGGGTGCGAGCCGATTGTCCGCGAGGACGGTACGCTCGATATTCCGGCCGGCTTGCTAGGGTTATGGGGTACGGATGCGGATGGCAACCGGGTTTTCAAGGTTGTGCCTTTTTCCGGTGTTTCCGGTATTGCACTGCCGGTGTATTTTACGTTGTCGCACTCGGTGGTGGAACGGCCGTATCTGGATAACCGGGTAAAGCCCATCGCCTACGATTACCGCGCGGCCGTATCGACGGTGCAGCCGGAAAGCGGCGATTACCTGGTGCTCACGGAAGCCGGCGCCATACGGTTCACAGACGTAATCCAGGACGCCGGGCACCGGTTCGTGACGGATGCGGAACGCTCTAAATTAAACGGCATCGAAACGGAGGCGAACCATTACGTCCATCCCGATGTTCACCCTGCAGGCATGATAACGGAGGATGCTGCGCACCGCTTTTTTACCGACACGGAGCGTACGAAGTTGAACGGTATCGAGGCGGAGGCGAACCGGTATGTACATCCTTCCGAGCATCCGGCTTCGATGGTGAAGTTTACGGATGGGAAAACGTTTCAGGAAAAGCTGGAAGAGGGGTCGCTGCGCGGGGAAAAAGGGCAGGACGGGGTTATCGGCGCCGACGGGATTCCGTGTACGCATAGCTGGAGCGGCACGACCTTAACGGTTACTTCGGCCTCGGGCACTTCCTCGGCTGATTTGAAAGGGGAAAAGGGTGAACCCGGCGCTCCGGGTCCGAAAGGCGACACAGGTGCACCGGGCCCGCAAGGTGTTCCGGGACCGGCCGGAGCAACCGGGCCGCAGGGAGCTACGGGAAACTCGTTTTTACAGGGGGTAGTTAGTGCTTCCGGCACCAGCATTTACGTAGGCGGTAACGTTACCGCCGGTGGTGCCATGTACGCCCCCAGCGGCTTTTTTCAGGAATCGTCCGACCGCCGCCTGAAAGACACGCTTTCCGCCGTAAACTGGTCGCTCGACGACATCGCTTCTCTATCTATCGACTATTTCCGGAAATACGACAACCTCCGCAAAGAAGGAGAACCTGTTTTATCGGTCGGTTGCTACACGGACGAAGTGAAAAAAGTAGAACCGCTTTTCGTATTAACCGACGAAAACGGCATCGAATCGCTAACGGCTCCGAAAATCGGCTTTCTGGCTCTACGAGCTTGCCAATTACTTTATGAACGAGTTAAAAATATTGAGAGATTAATTAGTATAAAAGATGGAGGGATGTAATGG
>DBGBSM010000507.1:0-3372 GCA_048468815.1 Parabacteroides sp. | reverse complement strand
GTCCGGCCGTTTCTTTAAACAGAACGCCTTTTGGAAGGGGGCGAGCAGCCGGTATCCGTTTTTCCGGTTCAGCTAAGGCCGGAAGAAGAAGCTGTGTCGGTGTAAAGTGGGTCTGAAAAAAGTAACGTGTGAAGCAGATTTGGGTAAAGCCATGCGGTAAACAGGAGCCCGGCAGGAAGATGCGGGAGGCTTTATCCCGGCACCTTAGATCGAGCCGGTAAGCCGGAAGGTAGATGAATTGCCTAGCGGGAGAACTTTATTCCGAAGCTTTAAATCGGGCCGGCCAGTTCGTCTGCATGCGGCTGGTTGCCACGGTTGCCGTAGAGGATGCTGCTCCGGCTCAGGTAATGCGAGTCGTCGGCATAAATAAAGAGTAAAGTGCCGCCTTTGATGGTGTCGATAATCGGTTTGGTAAGCGCTTGCGGCAGAGCCGGGCAACCGAAACTGCGTCCTAACCGGCCGCCCTGTCCGATTACAGCCGGATTGGCATACGCGGCGCCGTGCATTACGATGGCGCGTTCTTTGGCCCGGTCGTTAATCCCTTTTTCCAGGCCATCCAGGATAAGCGAATATCCGTTTTTTCCCCGGTACGTATTTTCGGTAACGTAAAAGCCCAGCGAGCTCTTATGCGAACCGTTCGTATTCGAAAACGAAACCGCGTAATTCTCGCCGCTGTTCTTTCCGTGCGCCACCAACGAAGAAAACAAGAGTTTTCGCTGCTTTATATCCAGCACGGCCAGCCGCTTTGCGGTAGACGGCTTGGAAAAATCGATAATTGTAACGATATCTTTGTTTTTACGTTCTATGCAGGCATGTCCTACCAATGCCTGCTCGAAAGCGGCAAAGCTCACTACCTTTTCCAGCCCGGTTTCGGTGTACAGCTTCCGGGTGGCGGATAAAGCCGTATCCGGTTCGGCAACGAACGGCTCTGTGTGAGTAGAGGTATAGGCGGCAGGTAAAAAAAGAAATATCCAATATAAAATAATCCGTTGCATAATTCCTGAGTAAACGATGCAAAGATATTGATTTTTAATCGAAAACAAAAACAAGCGCACCATTTGCCGGCGCCCAGTCGTAAATAAATTTGGCGTGCGACGTAGCGTTACGTACACACATATGCGAACGGGGCGTGGTGCCCAGGGTCGGGCTGAACTCTATCAAAGCCGTGCGCGGAGCGTTTACCGGTACGCCGTGAATATATCCTCCGTTCGAAAAACGACTGGCATACGGAGCGAATCCCCCCGTAGCTTGCGAGCCGTCGACCAGGTAAATCATCCGGGGCTTTTTCTCCTGGATAACAAAAATCCCCAACGGCGTTTCCTGTGCGTATGGCGGCCGGTGTACCCCGGTAGTGGCCGGGTTCATGCTCCGTACCAGCCATACGGTATCGGTTTTCTCCAATGTGGCGATATTCTGGTTTATGCGGTCTACGAAAATCACTTTGTCGAAAGATACCGTATCGTCGATCAGCTTGAGGTATTTATCCGGCACTTTCCAGGTGCCTTCGGTGTAAACCGTTTCTATTTCGGCGAACCGGCTGCTGGTATCGCGCTTGCCCAGGTATTTTACGAGCGAGCCGTCGTGGCCGTAAAGCTCGGGCGCGGCGGTATCGGTAGTGAGGTAGAGCGGTATCGACTGGTAGCGTTCCACTCCTAACGTATCGGCTACGCGCTTGTAGCTGTCGCGACGGAAGTTCTTTACCAGGGGAGCTTCGCCGTTCCGGTTCCGGTAGTTTTGCAAAATGCCCCACCGCGCCTGTTGTTTCCTGATTTTCTCTACTGTTGCCAGGCCGCTCTTTATTTTGTCCCACTGGAACCGGCGCGTGGTATCTTTATAAGCATAGGTATCGTCCAACGTGTGCTTGTCATATAAAAGCGCTTTCCGGATAAGGATGGGTTTGGGCGCCGTATCGGGTACGGGTATTTGTACCGCCTGAATGGAATCGGGCGATACCGTCGTTTTCAGCCGGCTCGTATCCGGCTTGCCCGTGCAATAGCAAAAAAGAAATGCCAGGCAACCTGTCGGGAGCAAAAGCAGCAGTTTCATTATCCGGTTCGAATTTTATTTGATAGTTGGCAATCAGTGCAAACCGGGAACAGGAGCGACGCTTGCTCCGATTGTGCCGGGATGCGGTCTGTTTTCTTTAATTATGTTTGAAACCGAGACAGTACAGGCCGGAGGCCGCAACAAACCCTACTTTGGTTATGCCGGGGCACAGCCTTTCTGCGATCGATGTTTGAAACAAAGATACTGCATTATTCTTGCCGGCAAGCAAGAACAAATGTAAAAATAAAAACAAACCAATGGCACGAATGTTGCCGGATAAGGTTTTTTGCTGATAACGGAACTTATTTTAAATGAATGGAATAACATGCAAAAGCATCCGGGGAAACTCCGCTTCGGACGTGCCTTCCGGTATCCGGCCCGTTATTGTAAAAGGAAAGTTCGTTTCGGTAAAAAGAATTTGGTAAATATATACCTTTGTAAAAATAAAGATAGCAAACTATGACTCCTATAGAAGAATATGTTATTCGGCAGGTAAAGCGACTCCGTATGGAAAAGGGATTATCGCAACAGGCATTCGGTGATAATATAAACCTGAGCCAAAGCTTTATCCGGGATTGCGAGAATCCCCGGAAAAAGGCGAAATACAACCTGAGGCATCTCAACGAAATCGTGAAGGTTTTCGGATGCGATTTCAGCTATTTTTTCCCGGAGAAGCCCCTTTGAAAAAGCCATAACGCTTGTACGACGGAGGTAGTGGTAAGGTGAACGCTTCCGAAAAAATCGCACGTATCGTGGAACGGTATCGGGCGCCGTAGTTCGAACCGGCGTACAGAATGGCGGCGGTGCTGTTTATTCCGGCCGGGAAACGCCGTTTATTATAAGGCAGGCCATAAGGGAATGAGTGAATGCAACCGAACCGGGAAGTGTCGTTGCCAAACGGATGAACCAAGAAGCCGATGGCTCGATTAGCGAGGGTATATAAAAAAGAAAAGGCTATCCGTCACGGACAACCAATCTTCATTGTTAACCTTTAAATCTAATACCATGAAAAACACAGTGCAAATATAGAGGTTTTATGTTATTCAACATAATTGTCGGGCAATAAAATGCGTGTGCTTAAATGTATTTAACTTTTCTGCTGTAAAACATGTTTTGTTGCAAGCGTTATTAGCCGATTTTCTTATGAGTAAAAAATAAAATCGCGATATGGGGCGCATTTCTGTATATTATTTCAGCGATTTTGCTTTTCTTTGTCCCGTAAAATAAAATGAAGATAAGCGGCATCCCGGCAAAAGCAAAGATAGGCTGTTTCTGCACTCGGTTTGCACTATCTTTATTCGAAGAATAAATGAAGATAGGCTGCAC
>DBGBSM010000506.1:0-2166 GCA_048468815.1 Parabacteroides sp. | reverse complement strand
GGGGATTATTAAGCATATAAATAACGCTGGCCTACCCGAGAATTTCATTAAAGGAGAAGAAGACATTCTTCATCTCTTTATCTTTGCAAAGTCTGAAGCAACAAAAAAGAATACCAATGCCCATGAATCTCCATCACTTTCGTAGACAAATATCACAGAAAATATACGAAAGAGGCGAAGAGCATTACGAAAATGATGCGATTAACCAAGTGGAACACGATTATCCTGATACTTGGACGGCAAAAGTAGAAGTAACAATTCATATTCCGTTGAAATAAACCTGGATGACGATGAGATTGTATCCTGGAGTTGCACTTGCATTTACGATTACGGAGATATATACAAACATGTAGTAGCTGTTCTTTTCTATACCTAAGGATAATGATTATTATCGAATCATTGCAAATTGCCCGGATTCTCTCAACTTTTGTTTCCGAAAGCAATGCAAAACCAGAAATCAAATTCAATATTCCATCCCCAAACATCCGCTTACCTTCTTATAAGCCTTACTGCTTCGGGATAGAATATGAATCATTTTTTAATTGTAACTTAAAGGGTTACGCTATACCGAACAACGGTTTGACAGCCCCACATATTTACTATTACGTTCCGGGGCGCCCCGCGCTACTGTATCAAATAGGCAGCCGTAATACCAAGCTGTCAGGACAGTCCCCCGGTGATACCCGTCAATTATTATCCGACAAAATTTCCTGTCCGATTACCTTCATTACAAAACCACCTCCCGGTGCCATGTGAAGTTTTAACTTTTTATCTGCCGGAATACGAACGACTTCGCGTTTATAATCTTTCCCTACCCGGTCGGCATTCATACCGTCTTTAAATATTTCAGCCTTAAACTCGCCTTCGCCCAAAAAAGATAAATCCACCTCCACATCCCGGGCTGTCCAGTCGGTCAATCCGCCGATATACCAAGTATTCTCCTGCCGGCGGGCCATAATAATGTATTCTCCCACTTTCGCACTGACAGGCAACGTTTGCTCCCATACGGTAGGAATGCCGGCGATAAACTTTGTACACTCTTCCTCTTTCAAATAATTGGTAGGCGCATCGCACAGCATAGTAACCGGAGAATCGAACACCACATACAATGCCAATTGGCGGCAACGCGTACCCTGGCTCATGGGCTCGGTATAAACCGCATTAAAATTCTTCATCATCACATTATTCATCGCTCCCTGCGTATAGTCTATGGGTCCGGCCGCCATACGGATAAAAGGAACGGTTACATCGTAAACCACTTGGTCGGTTCCCGGCTCGGCCCATTTCAATTCCTCCAGCCCGTGAACTCCTTCAAAATTAATCGTATTCGGATAAGTACGCTGCAGACCGGTCGGCTTGGATGTTCCGTGAAGGTCGATTAAGAGCTTATACTTCGCGCCGGTTTCGGCCGCTTTACGATTAAATTCAATCACATGCTGGTCGTCGCGATCCATAAAGTCGATCTTGAAACCTTTGACCCCCATAGCAGCATACTGTTTGCAGACACGCTCCATATCCTTTTCGAAAGCCCGGTAACCGGCCCATAATATCAAACCGACGTTCCTGCTTTTTGCATAGCCGATCAATTCTTCCAGATCAATCTCCGGAATCACCTGGAACAAATCCGCCTTACCCGGTACCGACCAGCCTTCGTCTAAAATTACATACTCGATACCGAAACGGGAAGCGAAGTCGATGTAATATTTATAAGTTTCATTGTTGATCCCGGCACGAAAATCCACGTGATAAACATTCCAGTCGTTCCACCAATCCCAGGCAACCTTACCCGGTTTAATCCAGGAAAAATCGGTGAACCGGGCCGGCGTAGCCAGTTTATATACCAGATCGTTGCACAACAGTTCCGCATCATTCTTCGAAACGATTACGACACGCCAGGGGAAAACAGTAGCCCCTTCTGCCCGGGCGATATACGATTCACGCGATTTCACTACGCCTTTGAGTCCGCGCACTTCGTCGACCACTTTCTTAGGATAAGCGGCAAATATTCCCTCCAAAGAGGAACCTTCCCCGCGTTTCACATACATTCCCGGATAATCGAGTAAATCGGCTTCGGTAATACATATTTTCTTTTGATTCTTTCCCTCTGCCAGCACTGGTAAAAAAGCGATTTGTTCTTTATCCCACGCAGATAACGCGGTATGCGTA
>DBGBSM010000505.1:0-3177 GCA_048468815.1 Parabacteroides sp. | reverse complement strand
ATCCGCTTCTTTTTTCATTTCATGAAATAAGAGGCGGATTTTGTTGATATGAATTAGTTAAGACTTAATCTGACAGTTACGCATAAAAAGAATAATTTTGTAAAAGAAAACAGATTAGGTTATGACAACATCAGAAAAGGTCATTAAGAACAAAGGGGGATTGCTAGAACTCTCTCAATAGTTAGGAAACGTATCACGTGCTTATAAGATGATGGGCTATAGGTACGACAGTTTTTATCGTTTTAAAATGATAAAACCGAATGAGCATGATAAAATCTCATTCGGTTGTGAGGATGAAGAAAGTTGCGTAACTTCGTAACAAGCATCTGACAGTTTTTTTGTCCGATAGTAAATAGACTGTCAGAAAAAGTCTTGACTATTACAAAATTATAAAAATAGAAATGATGAAGTCTATAAAAATATTGTTCTGTATTGGTTTTCTGTTCACTCTTTCTTCGTGTACAGGGTGTGCCTCTGCCTATGACAAGCTGATGGGTAAAGTCGACCGTTTTCTGGAAGAAAATAAAGCCGTTGCTAAACCTCAGCCGTCCATTGATTACGAGAAGGAAGGATTAAACACCAAGCACTTGTTTATTTTTACGGATACTACCATGACTTACAATGGTAAATCTTTTATGCCGGGAATGACAATCGGTGAACTGTGTGAGATATTTGGACAATACGAACGCCTCGCAGAGCCCGGAATTTATATCTGGGACTCTATAGGACTTACTATGACCTCATTGGATAAAAGCGGAAAAGATAGTGCCCCTATAGACGGAATATTTATTGATTGGAATATAGAGTTGAACGGAGTTATTAGTGAGGACAATATAAAATGGTTAAAAAACCGTTGTCCCCGTCACTATTTCACGGGTAAAATCATTGTCGGTGGTGCTGTTTTGGGTAGGGGAATGCATATTGATGAATTTCTAAAGAAAACGAGTTTGGAGTTCGATAATGATCCGTTCCCGCTACTTTATTTTTGTCACCTTAAAAACTGGGACTATACGAAAGCTCCTATTCACCGAAAAAAGGAATACTATACTTATGAGATTGGAAAATCGGATGATGGTACTGATATTAAACATTTTTATATTGGAACCAACTCCCGTGTCATTGGCTCTCCCGTTCCTCCCTACGACGGTCCTGAATATGAAAAGTATGTCGAATAAAAAAGAAACGCTATGAGTAAATTTTTAGTCACTCTTGGTGCAAGTACCGGTCTCGGCAGTATCATACAGTGTTCTGCCGTAACGGCAACCATTAATAAAAAGCCTATCGCGGTGATTGGTGATATAGCCACTCATCCCTATGCCATGTGAGAACTGGCTGAAACCGTTATTTTTTGCCGAAGCAGAGAAAAAGAAAAAGCTCTGAAATGTTTGATTTTCAGAGCTTTTTCTTTTATTTTCAGCGGTGCGTACGGGACTCGAACCCGTGACCCCATGCGTGACAGGCATGTATTCTAACCAACTGAACTAACGCACCTTTTTTTGAATTGCGATGCAAAGGTAAAAGTTTTTTGCGGATGCGCAAGAGATTGCTTTGAAAAAATCGTTCTTCCGAATTATTTAGTTACTTTTGCCAGGTAAAAGCGAAGGCGTGCGGCGCCGGCATAACCGGGTAAGCTGGTTTCTGGGCTGCTGTTTGCACTGTCCTGACTAAAATGTAATTAAATAATCAATGATGAAGAATACACCGATAGATTACCGCACGGCCCAACAAGTGATCGACTCGTTCGGATTGCCCGATTTCGGTAAAGCCACCATCCGGGAAGTCGTAGCCGTTTCGCACCGGATAGAAAAGTTAACCGGTACCGAGTTCATCCACATGGAAATGGGCGTGCCGGGATTGCAGCCCGCCCGGGTAGGAGTAGAAGCCGAAATCGAAGCCCTTCGTAACGGCATCGCTTCGATTTACCCCGACATTAACGGACTCCCCGCTCTTAAACAGGAAGCCTCCCGGTTTATCAAAGCCTTTATCGACGTCGACATCGCGCCCGAAGGATGCGTGCCCGTAACCGGTTCGATGCAAGGTACGTTCGCTTCCTTTCTGGTTTGCGGACAATGCGACCCGGAAAAAGATACCATTCTTTTTATCGACCCCGGTTTCCCCGTACAAAAACAGCAAATTACGGTAATGGGGTATAAATACGAAACGTTCGACGTGTACGAATACCGCGGAGCAAAACTGAAAGAAAAGTTGGAAAAATACCTTTCCGGAGGAAATATCGCCGCCGTAGTTTATTCCAACCCCAACAATCCCGCCTGGTTTTGCCTGCAGGAAGACGAGTTGCGCATTATCGGTGAAGCCGCTACGAAATACGACGTTATCGTGCTCGAAGACCTGGCCTATTTCGCCATGGATTTCCGCAAAGCGCTCGGGATTCCTTTTCAGCCGCCCTTTCAGCCTACCGTAGCCCGGTACACCGATAATTATATCTTGCATATTTCCGGTTCCAAGGCATTCAGTTACGCCGGGCAACGCATTGCGGTAGCCGCTATTTCCGATAAATTGTATCACCGGGCTTATCCCGGGCTTACCGAGCGCTATGGCGGAGGAACGTTCGGCACCGTATATATCCACCGCGTGTTGTATGCCCTGTCGTCAGGAACCAGCCACTCGGCCCAGTATGCCTTGGCCGCCATGTTTAAGGCCGCGTCCGACGGTAGCTTCGATTTCCTGTCGGAAGTAAAGGAGTACGGGCGCCGGGCGCAGAAGATGAAACAAATATTTACTAAATATGGTTTTGAGATTGTTTACGACCGTGATTTGGGTGAACCGATAGCGGACGGATTTTATTTCACCATCCGTTATCCGGGAATGACCGGCGGCGAACTGATGAAAGAATTGATGTTTTACGGCGTCAGCGCCATATCCTTGTCCACTACAGGAAGTAACCAGCAGGGGCTCCGGGCATGCACCTCTTTTATTAAAGACCATCAATACGCCTTGCTTGAAGAACGCCTGGCGCTTTTTAGTGAAAATCATCCTTTATAATTAACACGGCACCGGTATTTCTTTATGCTTCTTTAACAGGAATACCGGATGCCCTGTTTGCTATTTCGAAGGAAAAAGCATATATTGCCCATGTTTTACCAATTCAGACGACACCGGCAATATGGAACAATACAAAGACTTATTTCAAATTACCCACAACGACGTGCTTCCTGC
>DBGBSM010000504.1:0-6127 GCA_048468815.1 Parabacteroides sp. | reverse complement strand
AACCTTTCGCAAAACCGGATCGAAAAGAACATCGACGTGCTGAACCGGTACCATATCAACGGCATCCAGTTCTACGACTGGATGCACGACCACCAGCGTCCGCTGGCCGGAACGGCGGAAAACCCGCTTCCCTCGTGGCCCGACCTCATGGGACGCACCAATTACCTCCGCACCGTACAAGGATACATTGACGCGGCGCATGCCAAAGGAATGAAAACGATGTTTTACAACCTCGCTTTCGGAGCCTTGGACAACGCTGCCGCCGACGGCGTACGGGAAGAATGGTACCTGTTCAAAGACCGGAACCGTTCGGAAAAAGACGCACATCGCCTCGACCCGCCTTTCCGCAGTAACATTTACCTCACCGATCCGGGTAATCCGGAATGGCAAAGCTACCTGGCCGCCCGGAACGAGGAGGTATACGGCGTGTTCGGTTTCGACGGGTTCCATATCGACCAGTTAGGCGACCGGGGAACGGTATACGACTATAACGGAAACGCGGTAAAGCTCGACGAGGCGTACCGGCCGTTTATCGCTGCGATGAAACGAGCCGCTCCCCACAAGCGGTTGGTAATGAACGCGGTTTCGCAATACGGGCAACAAAAAAGCATCGCGCCGTCGGAAACGGATTTCCTGTATACCGAGGTGTGGGACGAATGCAAAACATTTGCCCAACTGGCCCAGGTGATTACCGGCAACGACGCATACGGCGGCCGCTCGAAACAAACGGTATTGGCCGCTTATATGAATTACGCCCGGTCGAACAACTCGGGTTACGTAAACCTGCCGGGCGTACTGCTCGCCGATGCCGTGATTTTCGCTTTCGGAGGCGCTCACATCGAATTAGGCGAGCATTACCTGGCCAACGAATATTTCCCGAACTCGAACTTGCAGATGAAAAGCGAAACGAAGAGCGCGCTCACCGGTTATTACGACTTTCTGGTGGCTTACCAGAACTTACTGCGCGACGGCGGCGTTTTCTCGACCGCCGAGGTAACGTCGGCCGACGGGAAATCGGTGTTCGCCCCCTGGCCGGCCGCACCGGGAAGCGTAGCGGTAATCGCCAAGCAGTTCCCCGATAAGGATGTGCTGCATCTGATCAATTTCACCGATGCCGCCTCGATGGAGTGGCGCGACACGAACGGCACGCAACAAGCGCCCGTAACCGTTACCGACAGCGAAATACGAATCACGGCAAACCGTCCCGTATCGAACGTGTGGATGGCTTCGCCCGATAGAAACGGAGGGGTTGCACAGCCGTTGGAATTCGTTCAATCCGGCAATAAGGTTACCGTTACGATGCCGTCGCTCACTTACTGGAATATGATCGTATTGGAATAGTAACACGCTAAAAAAAAAAGACGAAATGATAAAAAATTGGCTTTTAACGATAAGCATCCTGCTTTTCCCGGGCACATTGCTTGCCGGCGAATGCACGTCGTATACGATACACGGCAACCGGATTGTGTTTCATTGCACCGACGGCTCTGCGTTATCGCTTTCGCTGTGCAGCCAGTCGGTAGTTAAGGTGTGGTTCGACCCGGCAGGCGAATTCGTACGCACCAACGAATCGTTCGCCGTAATCCGCGAACAACTCGCAGAAACGGGCGAAATCCGGGTGAACGACGAGCCGGCCTGCTACGAGCTGTTCACTCCGAAATTGCGTATCCGGGTAAACAAAGACCCCATGCAACTGCAAATCTTCGACAAATGGCAGAAGTTGCTTTTCAGCGATTACCGGGAAAAAGGGCATGTAGCCGATTCGAGCGCCGTAAAGGCATACAAAGTATTGCGCAGCGACGAACGGTTCTTCGGCCTGGGCGAAAAAACCGGACCGCTCGACCGGCGCGGGCGTGCGTATAAAATGTGGAACAGCGACCGTCCGTGCTACAGTGTTACCGAAGACCCGCTCTCTAAAAGCATCCCTTTCTTTATGAGCAGTTACCGGTACGGGATATTTCTGGACAATACGTATAAAACCGGGTTCAAGTTCGGTACGGAGTCGGACGAGTACTATTCGTTCGAGGCGCCCGACGGGGCTTTCGTATACTATTTTATCGCCGGCAAGGATTACAAAGACATCTTGCAACAATACATCGCCCTGACGGGGAAACCGATTATGCCGCCTAAATGGGCGTTGGGGTTCGCCCAGTCGCGCGGACTGTATACGAAAGAAGCGCAAGCGCTGGAAGTGGCGGCCGAATTCCGCCGGCGCGCGATTCCCTGCGATGTGATTTACCAGGACATCGGCTGGACGCAGTATTTGCAGGATTTCGAATGGAGGAAAGGCAACTATGCCCACCCGAAAGGGATGCTCGATGCATTGAAAAAGCAAGGATTCAAGATGGTCGTTTCGCAAGATCCGGTTATTTCGCAGGCTAATACCCGCCAGTGGCGGGAAGCCGACCGGCTGGGTTACTTCGTGAAAGACTGCCGCACCGGTAAGGCGTACGATATGCCGTGGCCGTGGGGCGGCAACTGCGGCGTAGTGGATTTTACGATTCCCGAAGCGGCCGAATGGTGGGGCGCTTACCAACAAAAGCCTGTCGACGACGGGATAAGCGGGTTCTGGACGGATATGGGCGAACCGGCCTGGAGCAACGAGGAAGACGCCGACCGCCTGTATATGCAACACCGCCTCGGCAGGCACGCCGAAATACACAACGTATACGGCCTCACCTGGGACAAAGCGGTGAAAGAGCAATTCGACAAGCGTAACCCCGGCCGGCGCATCTTCCAGATGACCCGCTCGGCATATGCCGGCCTGCAACGGTATACGTTCGGCTGGACCAACGACAGCGGCAACGGAAACGATGTGCTGGAAGGCTGGGGACAACTGGAAAACCAGGTGGCGGTTGGCATTTCGGCCGGCTTGGGGGGCATTCCGTTCTGGACTACCGACATATCGGGTTACTGCGGCGACATCACCGATTACCCGGCTATGGCCGAACTTTATACCCGCTGGATGCAGTTCGGCATATTCTGCCCGCTGAGCCGGGCGCATCACGAGGGCGATAACGCCGTAGAACCGTGGTTGTTCGGCGAGGCGGCCGAAAAGAACTGCAAGGCGGCCATCGAGCTTAAATACCGGTTGTTTCCTTACCTGTATACCTACAGCCGCCGGGCGCACGATACCGGACTGCCGGTTACCCGGGGATTGTTTATGGAATATCCGGACGACACGGAGGCTTTCCGAACCGACAATCAGTTCATGTTCGGCGAAGAGTTGCTGGTGGCTCCCGTACTGAAAAAAGGGGAACGGGTAAAACGCGTGTACCTGCCGGAAGGGGAATGGATCGACTTCAACGACAAAAAAACGGTGTACTTAGGCGGCCAGACGGTAGCTTACCGCGCTCCGCTAAGTACGATACCCGTGTTTGTAAAGAAAGGTTCCGTTATCCCGATGATGCCGGTGATGCAATACATCCACGAGAAGAAAAATTATCCGTTGTTCGTGCACATCTTCCCGCATTATGAAGACGAAACGGCTGCTTTCGAGCTTTACGAAGACGACGGGGTGAGCCAGGATTACCTGAAGGATATTTATTCTAAAACCTGGTTCTGGTGTACCACGTCGGCTACCGGGTACAGCACCGGCATCATTCCCGACGACCGGGGATTCCGCCAATCGGACAAAAGAAACCTGGTGTTGGTGTATCATCTCGAAAACCGTCCCGGCTGCGTACTTGTTGATAAAAAAGAGGTTGCAGAAGCCGACGAAAATACGCTGGCGGGCACGCTGGAAAACGATTTTTCGTCCGTGGCGTGGTCGTGGAACGAAACCGCGAAAGAGTGCCGGGTGAAGATACCCGACAAAAGAAAGAAAATACAGATAACCATTCGATAAAATAAGCAACATGAAAAGAATCCTTTCGTTTTTAAGCATTTGGCTGCTTTGTACGGCAGCCGTTACGGCGCAGGAATTGCGGTCGCCCGACGGAAACCTGCTGCTGGAATTTTCGCTCCAAGAGAACGGGGTACCCGTTTACCGGCTCGACTACAAAGATAAGCCGGTGATTCTGCCCAGCAAGCTGGGACTGGAACTGACGGGAAACTCTACGCGGGTTGAATTCGGAGCCGAATCGACCGTTAAATCCGAAAGCCGCGACCCGCAAACCTCGCTGTACGATGATTTCGAAATAACGGATACCCAGCGGACAAGCGCCGACGAAACGTGGCAACCGGTATGGGGCGAAACGCGGAATATCCGGAATCATTACAACGAATTGGCGGTAACGCTACGCCAAAAAGGCACGGAACGGGAAATGGTTATCCGTTTCCGCCTGTTCGACGACGGGCTGGGTTTCCGCTACGAGTTTCCGCAACAAAAGAACCTGACGTATTTCATTATCGGGGAAGAACGCACCCAATTCGCCATGACCGGCGACCATACCGCTTTCTGGATACCGGGCGACTACGATACCCAGGAGTACGACTACACGGTTTCGCGCCTGTCGGAAATCAGGGATTTGATGCAAAGCGCGATTACGCCGAACGCTTCGCAAACGCCCTTCTCTCCCACCGGCGTCCAGACCGCCTTGCAGCTTAAAACCGACGACGGAGTTTATATCAACCTGCACGAAGCGGCGCTGCTGGATTATGCTTGCATGCACCTGAACCTGGACGACGAGAACTTCGTATTCGAGTCGTGGCTCACACCGGATGCCGACGGTACCAAAGGGCATTTGCAGGCTCCCTGCCATACGCCGTGGCGTACCGTGATCGTAAGCGACGACGCCCGCGACATCGTAGCCTCGAATATCACACTGAACCTGAACGAACCGTGTAAAATAGAAGATACTTCGTGGATCAAGCCGGCTAAATACGTAGGGGTTTGGTGGGAAATGATTACCGGAAAGAGCGATTGGTCGTATACCGACGACTTGCCGGCCGTACAACTGGATGTTACCGATTACACGAAGGTGAGGCCGCACGGACGGCACGGCGCTACTACCGAAAATGTAAAAAGGTATATCGACTTTGCTGCGGAGCATGGCTTCGATGCGGTATTGGTGGAAGGATGGAACACGGGTTGGGAAGACTGGTTCGGCAACTCGAAAGAGTATGTGTTCGATTTCGTTACTCCTTATCCCGATTTCGACCTGGAAGGGATACGGAAGTACGCCGAAAGCAAGGGAGTAAAAATGATTATGCACCACGAAACGTCGGCTTCGATCCGCAATTACGAGCGTCACCTGGACGCCGCTTACCGGTTTATGAACGAAAACGGGTATCCGGCGGTAAAGTCGGGTTATGTGGGCAATATCGTTCCGCGCGGCGAACATCATTACAGCCAGTGGCTGAACAACCATTATCAGTATGCGCTCGAAAAAGCGGCCGGACATAAAATTATGGTCAATGCACACGAGGCCACGCGCCCGACGGGCATTTGCCGTACGTGGCCGAACCTGATAGGGAACGAATCGGCGCGCGGCACCGAGTACCAGGCGTTCGGAGGCAGCAAGCCCAATCATGTTACCGTGTTGCCGTTTACCCGGCTTATCGGAGGCCCGATGGATTATACGCCGGGCATTTTCGAAATGGATATTTCCCGTATCAATCCGAAAAATACTTCGCACGTAAACAGCACGCTGGCCAATCAACTGGCTTTGTACGTAACGATGTACAGTCCGTTGCAAATGGCGGCCGACCTGCCGGAAAACTACGAGCGTTTCCCGGATGCTTTCCAATTCATCAAAGACGTGGCGGTAGACTGGGACGACAGCCGTTACCTGGAGGCGGAGCCGGGCGAATACCTTACCGTAGCCCGCAAGGCCAAAGGCTCCGACAACTGGTTTATCGGAAACGTGGCCGGCGAAAACGGCTTCACCTCCCGTATCTCGCTCGATTTCCTGGATGCGGGCAAAACATACATCGCCACGATTTACTCGGACGCTCCGGATGCCCACTACAAAACGAACCCGCAAGCGTACGAAATAAAGAAAATAAAAGTAACGAATAAATCGAAACTCAAACAGCGTTCCGCTCCGGGTGGCGGCTACGCGGTAAGTATCGTGCCGGTTGCAGTTAACTAGTATGCTCCTGGCATAACCCTAACGAAAGCCGGCCGGTTGCTTATTGCGAACCGGCCGGCTTTTACTTTAGCGGGAAGTATCTTATTTTACCC
>DBGBSM010000503.1:0-2555 GCA_048468815.1 Parabacteroides sp. | reverse complement strand
ATTCCGCTTTCTCCGGTCAGCAGGTCGGTTACGACGGCCGGCTTGTTGTCTTCGAATCCCAGGGAGTGGAAGGCTTCGGCCGGAATGTTGATGCGCACTTTCTGTACCGACGGTCCGAAATTGGCCACTACCAGAATCACTTCGTTGCGGTATTTCCGGAGAAATGTATATTGCGTGCGGCTGTTGAAATGCTGGCTCGAGGGGTTGGCGTACATCAGGTCGTAGAAACTGCCGTCGCGAATGGCCGGCTCGTTTTTAATCAAGTGCAGCAAGGCGGCGTATTGGGCGCGCAAGGCGGTTTGTTCAGGCGTAAGTTTTTTGTTGTCGAATTTTCCCCCGTTTACCCAGTTCCGGATACTTTTTACGCTCCAGTAATCGAAAATGGTGGTGCGGCCGTCGCATCCGCTGAATCCTTCTTCGTCCATACCCCGTTCGCCCAGCTCCTGGCCGGCGTATATCATCACGGGATTGGAGTTCATCGTGGCGGCTACGATCATGCCCGCTATTCCTTTGCGGGCGTCGCCTGCAAAGAAGTCGGAAGCAAGGCGTTGCTCGTCGTGGTTTTCCAGGAAGTTGAGCATCTGGTGCTGGATGCCTTCCAATTGCTGCCAGCAGCGCGTCAGCTCGTGAGCCGCGATGCTGCCGCAAATCACGCCCCGCAAGGTGTCGTACAATCCCACTTTGTCGTACAGGTAGTCGAACTTTCCGGTGTGAAGGTAATTGCGGTATTCGGCCGGATTATAGATTTCGGCGATGAAAAGCACGTCGTGTGCCTGCTTGATTTGCGGGATAACCCAGCCCCAGAACTGTACGGGTACCATTTCCGCCATGTCGCACCGGAAACCGTCTACCCCTTTGGATGCCCAGAATAACAGGATGTCGCGCATCTTTTTCCAGGTATCGGGTACAGGGTCGAAATAACAAGTGCGTCCGTTTACGTAGTCTATTCCGTAGTTGAGTTTTACGGTTTCGTACCAGTCGGATTGGTCGGGAGCGTCGGTAAAACGGTCGTTTCCGGTAGCTTTGGCCGGAAATTCGGTATATTCGCATGCTTCTTCGAGCGGCTGGAAATAAAGCGATAAGGTTTGTCCCGGCAGGTAGTAAAAGTTGTTGTCGGGGTCGAATGCCTTGTTGGTGTTGTCTTGTTGTCCCAGATCGGTTACGTAAATCGGCTTGGCGTCGGATGCGTACTGACGCGCCACGTGGTTGGGTACGAAGTCGATAATCACTTTCAATCCGGCCGCGTGCGTGCGTTCTACCAACTCTTCGAACTCCTTCATCCTGTTGTTTACGTCGTTCGCCAAATCCGGGTCTACGTCGTAGTAATCCTTGATGGCGTACGGCGAGCCGGCTTTTCCTTTTACGATAGCCGAATGGTCTTTACCGATGCCGTAGGCCGAGTAGTCGGTCTGGGTGGCATGTTCGATAACGCCGGTATACCAGATATGGGTCGTGCCTAATTCTTTGATCGCTTCGAGTGCTTTAGGCGTAAAGTCGGAAAACTTTCCTACCCCGTTTTCGTGCAGGGTTCCGTTTTTTACACAGTCGGAACAACGGTTTCCGAACCATCTGGGGAATACTTGATACAGGATGATTTTCTCTGAGTTTTTCATTTACAAATGCTTATAACGTTTACTATTTTTTTTTCGTGTGTCTGCACTAAGGCAGTAAGGCGTTTTTCCGTGTGCTGATGGCTTTTACCAGCGTTTCGAATTTATTTTCCTGCAATACCTTTTCGAACGTGCGTACCGCCGCCTCGTAACCGGTATTGCAGATGGTTTCGATATTTTCGAGGTCGAAGGTTTTATACAGGCCGAACTCTTCGGCTTCGATGAGTACGTCGCACAATTCCCGGTCTTCCAACGTATTGGCCCGGAACATATAATGATACGACCGTTCGGCGATGTGCAGAAGGGTCTGTTTGTACTTTTGCGGAATCAGCGGGCTTACGTTTACGCCGATTACCCGTTCGCATTCGTCGCGGATGGTGGAAACGGGGAAGTTCCGGAACAAGCCTCCGTCGACGTAATGAATGCCGTCGATGGTAACCGGGCTGAAGATAATGGGAATGCTGCACGAAGCCGTTACGGCGTCGACCAACGGGCCGCTTCTGAATTCCTGGCTGATACCGTGGTCGAGGTCGGTAGCGATTACCGTTAACGGTATTTTCAATTCTTCGAATGTTTTGGCGCGGAGTTGCCGTTTCAGGAAATAGCGGAACCGTTTGCTGTTGAAAAAGCCCGACTTGGGTACCTGGAACTCGGCGAATTCGGAAAATTCGCGCCCCAGAAACATCTCTTTTATTTCGTTGGCCGAATAGCCGTCGGCAAACAGTACGCCCATCAAGGCTCCCACGCTGGTGCCGGAAATAATATCGGGTGTCAACCCGCATTCTTCGAGGAGCTTGAATACGCCGACATGCGCAAATCCTTTCGAACCGCCACCGCTCAGTGCGAGGCCTAATTTATAGGGTTTCTTGTTGGTCGTGTCGGTCATAAAGATAAATGGCTGTATTTTCCGGCAACAAATATGCTATTTTTTTTACGTTATAACAT
>DBGBSM010000502.1:0-15426 GCA_048468815.1 Parabacteroides sp. | reverse complement strand
GTATTATTCAGTCGAATAACGAGTTGTTGTTGCGCCTTATCGACGATATTCTCGATTTATCGAAAATCGAAGCCGGAATACTGGAGCGCAGAAATGAGGTGTTTAATCTGGCTGATGTGGCTAATGAATTGTATGCCACCCTATTGCCGAAAGTTACAAATCCCGCGGTAACGCTGCGTATGGGCGATTCGCAGCCTTCCTGCTGGGTTTTTCTGGATAAGAACCGGCTTAAACAGGTGTGGATGAACTTTCTTACTAACGCCGTGAAGTGTACCGAGGCGGGGTATATCCGGATGAGCTATGTAGCCGAGAACGGGGGAATACGGATTTATGTGGAGGATTCGGGAATCGGTATTCCGGAGGATTTGCATACGAAGGTGTTCGACCGTTTTCAGAAAGTCAATGCATTTGTGCAAGGGTCGGGGTTGGGATTAACCATCTCCAAGGCCATCGTGGAATCGGCCGGCGGAAAAATCGGATTTACTTCGTCGGTGGGGGTGGGTTCTACTTTCTGGGCTTGGATTCCTTGCGAAGTTCGCGGGCAGGAGCATTCCGATCCGGCAGGATTCGCCTCTTTCCCGAAATCCGTGCCTTTGTCCGGAATAAATAAAGAAGGGTTGAAAATTCTGGTTGCGGAAGATAACGACAGTAATTATATACTGGTGGAACATATGCTGAAGGGATATAACCTGTACCGGGCGAAAAACGGGGCGGAGGCTGTCGAAATGGTGCGCGAGGGCGATTTCGGCCTGGTACTTATGGATATAAAAATGCCGGTGATGGACGGCCTGGAGGCTACGCGTAAGATTCGTGAGTTCGATACCGGTATTGTGATTGTAGCGCTTACCGCGAATGTGTTCGATGCAGAGAGAAATGCTGCGCTCGATGCAGGTTGCAATGCGTTCCTTACAAAGCCCGTGGATAAAAACCGGTTATTGGAATTGATTGGCGCGAAGTAGCGTATACGAAGTTTTTCTACGTTGTAGCAGTCCGACCGGTTGGTTTCAGTATTTTGCCGGAACGGTTGCTGAAAAGCCGATAAGAAGTGGCGGCCTGTAAAAAAGAGCGACTCATCGGTAAGTGAATCCACCCCGGGAAAACGAAATAAAAAGGAGATACGGGGAGAACTTTATAATCGCTCTCTTCGTATCTCCATATGAATGGTCTTTGCAGGTAGGCTCGCCGGCATAGCCGCATTTCTCTGCGGGTTGTCGGGGTAATCCGTTTTCTTTATCGTTTGATTGACAGATACCCGGCAGTTTTTACCCGGGATGCTTATTTTCCCAGTTTGCGCAGAATATCGTCGCGTAACGTGCTGGCTCCGATGCGGAAATATTCGGGGGTAAGCCAGGCTTCGCCCAATACTTCTTTTACGATGGTATAATATTTTACCGCTTCTTCCGCTGTGCGGATGCCGCCCGAAACCTTGATGCCGACCATCCGGCCGTGCAGTTGCTTGTATTCCCGGATTACCTGGCACATCGTATATACCGCTTCGGGCGTTGCGCCCGGGTAGCCTTTCCCGGTGGAGGTTTTGATAAAATCGGCATTCGAGTAAATCGCCAGAATGGAGGCTTTCCGGATGTTTTCGGCGCTTGCCAATGCTCCGGTCTCCAGGATTACTTTCAGTTGCGCAGAGCGGCACGATTCCTTGATTTCTTCGATTTCAGCGGTGAGGTCGTCGTAGTTTTCCTCGAAAAAGTAGCCTAAGTTCATTACGGTGTCTATCTCTTCGGCGCCTTCCATCACGGCCATTCCGGTTTCCGCTATTTTTACTTCCGGAAAGGTTTGTCCCGAAGGAAAACCACCGGCCACAGAAGCGATTTTTACCTGGCCGGCGGTTAATGCCTGCTTAACCGTTTCCACAAAAAGGGGATAGGTACAAATGGCGGCTACGTTCGGCAGGTCGGGCCGGCTTCCTTCGAAGTCGTTCACACTTTCCACCAGTTTCCAGATGCTTTCTTTCGTGTCGATGCTCGTGAGCGAGGTAAGGTCGATGCAGCTATGCAGGAACTTCAATACGTCGGCTGTGTAGTTTTCGTCGAATTTCTCGTCGGTGAGGCGAGTTACTGTTTCCGTTAGTTCCGCATCGGGAAGGGAAGCCGGAAACTTATCGAAGGATTCGCGGTATTTATCCATTTTCAATCGAGTTTTTTATTGTTACTATGTCGTTCTTTGTCTCTGTCGGTCTTTTTGGCGATATTCTTCCGGAATGCTTCCGTCAGGTTCACGCCTGTTTGGTTGGCCAGGCATAGCAGTACCCATAATACATCGGCCATTTCGTCGGCCAAATCGCGGTTTTTATCGCTTTCCTTAAACGATTGCTCGCCGTAGGTGCGCGAAATAATGCGGGCTACTTCGCCTACTTCTTCCGTAAGGATGGCCATATTGGTCAGTTCGTTGAAGTAGCGTACGCCATAGGTTCTAATCCATTCGTCAACCAGCTGCTGGGCGTCGTTAAGCGTTATCTGTTCCATCTTATTCTTTGTTTTGCGTATCGATCCATATCGTTACCGGGCCGTCGTTCACCAGTTCTACCTGCATGTCGGCCCCGAATTCTCCGGTTTGTACTTCCCGGCCGGTAAGACGGCTCAATTCGTTGCAAAACGTTTCGTAAGCCGGAATCGCTATGTCGGGTTTCGAGGCGCGGATGTACGACGGACGGTTGCCTTTCTTGGTAGAGGCGTGCAGCGTGAACTGGCTTACTACCAGTATCTCGCCTCCGGTATCGAGTACCGACCGGTTCATTACGCCGTTGTCGTCGTCGAATATCCGGAGGTTTGCGATTTTTTTCGTAAGCCATTGGATGTCGTCGCTCGTATCCCGGTCTTCGATGCCTACTAAAATAAGCATTCCGGCACCGATATGCGATTTAAGCGCTCCGTTAATCGTGACCGATGCCCGCTTTACCCGTTGAATTACTGTTCTCATATAACTTGTTTTGTGCTGTTTTTGTTATTCTTTCCGGATAACGGCTGTGGCGCATTACCCGACGGTACCTCCTTTTCTCGTACGGCTTAACCGAAAACCCGGTGAAACCGGATGCATACGGAAAGGCCGGCTTTCTTCCATTTTTATGCATGCTTTCCGCCTTGCTGTTAGTCGTTGTTTCGCATCTCCTTATTTACCGGAATACCGGATAACCGGTGACCGGCGAACCGACGGGTGCTCGTTCGTTTTTTTGTTAAGCCGTTTCTTATTCCTTTTTTTCTACGTTCTTTTTCAGCGCTTCGATTACCAGGTTTCCTTTCGCTACGCCTATCAGGTTCCAGATTTCTTCCTGGTCGGCTTCCCGGATACGTTTTACGCTTTTGAAATGGGAGAGAAGGGCTACTTTCGTTTTCTCGCCGATTCCTTTGATGCTGTCCAGTTCGGAAATTACCTGCTTTTTGCTTCGGAGCGACCGGTGAAACGTAATTCCGAAACGGTGTGCCTCGTCGCGCAGCCGTTGGATTACCTTCAGCGTTTCGGAGTTCTTATCCAAGTAAAGTGGAATCGGGTCGTCGGGAAAATACAATTCCTCCAATCGCTTGGCGATTCCGATAATGGCTATTTTCCCATATAAATCGAGGCTGCGCAACGCATCCACCGCTGCATGGAGCTGTCCTTTGCCGCCGTCGATTACAATCAACTGGGGTAGGGGTTGCCCTTCGTCGAGCAACCGTTTGTAGCGCCGGTAAACCACTTCGTTCATCGAAGCGAAATCGTCGGGTCCCTCTACGGTTTTGATATGGAAATGGCGGTAATCCTTTTTGGAGGGTTTCGCCATTTTGAATACCACGCACGAAGCCACCGGGTTCGTTCCTTGTATATTCGAGTTGTCGAAGCATTCGATGTGCGTAGGCAACTGGTGCATTTGCAAATCGTGCTGCATGGTGGTGAGCACCCGGGTGGTACGCTGCTCGGGATTCAGTTTTTCCGCTTGTTTCAGCTGGTCGAGCTTGTATTGCTTTACGTTTTGTTTGGACAGGTCGAGCAGCTTTCGTTTGTCGCCTTTCAACGGAACGGTAAACGTAACGGATTGCGACATATCCACGTCGGGGAGAAATGGTACGATTACTTCGCGTGCCAGGCTGTTAAAGCGGGTGCGCATTTCCGTTATCGCCAGCCCGAGCAATTCTTCTTTGGCTTCGTCGAGTCTTTTCTTATATTCGAAGGTATAGGCTTGCACGATGCTGCCGTTATTTACGTGCAGGTAATTGATGTAAGCCGAGCGTTCCGTTTCGTCGAACGAGAATACGTCGATGTTCGTGAGCGAATGGTTTACGATGGTAGACTTTCCGCGATAATTCTCGATAATGTCGTACTTCTCTTTTACCTTTTGCGCCTCTTCGAATTTAAGCTCGCCGGAGAGCCGTTGCATTTCCTCGTACAGGTAGGTGCTTACCTGGGCGATGTTCCCTTTCAATATTTCTTTGATGATTCGGATATTCCGGTCGTACTCTTCCTGCGATTGCAAGCCTTCGCACGGGCCCATGCACCGTTTGATATGGTATTCGAGGCATACTTTATAATTGCCGGCCGCAATCGACTCGGGAGTAAGCGGTAGTTTGCAGGTACGGATGGGGAATAGTTCGCGCAGCATTTGCAACATGGTTTTTGCCATAAATACCGAACTGAATGGTCCGTAGTAACGCGAGCCGTCTTTTACGATATTACGGGTTTGGAATACACGCGGAAAGTACTCGTTTTTAATTACGATACAAGGGTACGATTTGTCGTCTTTCAGTAATACGTTGTAACGCGGACGATATTGCTTAATCAGGTTGTTTTCGAGCAGCAACGCATCCTCCTCTGTATCCACTACGATGTATTTAATATCGCGTATTTGTTTTACCAATACCCGTGTTTTGTTAGAGTCCTGCTCTTTATTGAAATAGGAGTGTACCCTTCGCCGAAGATTTTTAGCTTTCCCTACGTAAATAATAGTGCCTTTTTCATCGAAATACTGGTAGCATCCCGGCTTTTCCGGAATTACTGCAAGTATCGCTTTAATATGTTCGTTCTTAACTTCTGGCATATAACGTACTATGTTTTGGTTTGTGTTTCACGTGAAACAATCGGCCTGTTTTACCTTCCCAACAACACCAGCAGGATGTTGATGTCGCTGGGCGAAATACCCGGAATCCGACTGGCTTGGGCAATCGTATCCGGGTCTATCCGCGTGAGCTTTTGGCGCGCTTCGGTAGAGAGCGACTGGATGGAGTTGTAATCGAACCGGCCTTTGATTTTAATATTTTCCAGGCGGTTTATCTTGTCGGCGATTAATTGCTCCCGTTTAATGTACCCATCGTATTTAATCCGGATTTCGGTTGCTTCTGCGATTTCCTCCCGGCGTGAAGCCGGAATCAGGTCGAGTTCGTTCCGGAAGGCAGGAACCAATTCGGCTACATCCTCGATGGTTAACTGTGGGCGTAGAATCAAATCGATAAGTTTGCCTCCGTGTTTGAGCGGGGTCGTTCCTAATGCTTCCAAGCCTCCGTTTATATAAACCGGTTTTACGGAGTAATCGTTCACGAATGCGAGCAAGCGTTCGATGTGTTCCTGCTTTTCTTGAAGTAGAGCGATGCGTTCTGATTTCGCCAAGCCGAGACGGTGCGCTTTTTCAGTGAGTCGCATGTCGGCATTGTCTTGCCGGAGCAGGATTCGGTATTCGGCGCGTGAAGTAAACATGCGGTACGGCTCGTCTACGCCTTTGGTAACCAAATCGTCGATCAGTACGCCGATATAGGCTTCGTCGCGCGCTAATATAAACGGTTCGCTTCCGTGACAACGGAGGTGGGCGTTTACACCGGCAACCAATCCTTGGCCGGCCGCTTCTTCGTATCCGGTGGTGCCGTTGATTTGCCCGGCGAAAAACAGGTTGCGAATACGCTTGGTTTCGAGCGAATGGTTCAGTTGAGTAGGAGGGAAGAAGTCGTATTCGATGGCATACCCGGGGCGGTAAATCTGTACGTCGCGTAACGCCGGGATTTGCTGCAAGGCGCGCAATTGGATGTCGAGCGGAAGCGAAGAGGAAAAACCGTTCAGATAATATTCCTGCGTGGTTTCGCCTTCCGGTTCGAGAAACAACTGGTGTTGTGTTTTGTCGGCGAAGGTAACGATTTTGGTTTCGATGCTGGGACAATACCGCGGGCCGATGCTTTTTATCTGTCCGTTATATAAGGGCGAGTCGGGGAGGCCTTGCCGTAAGATGTCGTGGCAGGCTTCGTTGGTAAACAGCGTCCAGCAACTCAATTGCTTTAACGGGCGCGGGCGGAAGGCGAGATACGAAAACTTATGGAAGTCGTTTTCCCCTTTTTGCTCGGTGGTTTCGTCGAACCGGATACTGCGCCCGTCGATGCGTACGGGAGTGCCGGTTTTCATCCGGTCGGTTTCCATACCTAAGGCTGCCAATTGCTCGGTCAATCCGGTGGAAGCCGGTTCCGAAATTCGGCCGCCTCGCAGTTGAGTGCGTCCGATATGCATCAGTCCGTTCAGGAACGTACCGTTGGTGAGTATTACCGCTCCGGCCTGGAATGCTACTCCCATCGCTGTTTTCACTCCGCATACGGTGCCATTTTTCACGATTAATTCGTGTACGGTGTCTTGCCAGATAGAAAGGTTGGGAAGGTTTTCAACGATTTCCCGCCAGGTGAGAATGAATTTAGCCCGGTCGCTTTGAGCCCGGGGGCTCCACATGGCCGGCCCTTTCGAGCGGTTCAGCATCCGGAACTGGATGGCGGTACGGTCGGTAACGATACCCATGTAACCTCCGAGGGCGTCGATTTCCCGAACGATTTGTCCTTTGGCGATTCCTCCTACGGCCGGATTGCAACTCATCTGCGCGATTTTATTCATATCCATGGTGACGAGCAGGGTTTTCGAACCTAAGTTCGCTGCGGCACAGGCGGCTTCACAGCCTGCGTGGCCGGCTCCCACCACGATAACGTCATACTTAAAATCCATTTTGCTTGGTTCCTCTTTGAATTACATACAAAAGTACGGAAAATATATGAGTAAACCGGTAGATGAGGTGTAAATTAGTAAGATACGAAGACGCCGTGCTTTTGCGTTTTACTAATAAAGCAGCGAATTCACCGTTGATTTGCGGGTTATGTCGCCTTGTATAAGAGGAAAATTCTTTGCAAAGAATGGCTCTTCGCTCGCTGCAGGACACTTGCTGCCGGTCTTCATTTTTTGGCATCAAGGCCATAGTACCTAAAGCAAATTGATTTTCGAAAGAAGAATCAAAAGAGAAGACAGGACGCACGTCCTTATTTACTCGACCCTGAAAAGCACTGGCCTCATCGTATGAAACCCTGGACTGCAGGGAGAGCGCGTTAAAAAAATGGTACGGAGTGAAGCCCGGAAAGGGGTGTTGTTTGAGTGTCGCGAGTTTCCCCACCTTCAGGGAACGAAGTACCGTTTTTAGCGAGCGAGGTGGAAGCCCTTGACCTTTTGACATAAATCCCACATGCTTTTGCTATGTACTTAGGTTTCTTCGCCGGGCAACCCTTTTCTTTCTCTGTATTCCTTTCTACGAAAAGAAATAAAGACCGCCGATAAACCCTGTTATGCCAACCGCATAGCCAGTGCTTCGTTCTCGTTCTTCTCCATGATTTCCCGTTCGCCGGGCCCTTTGTCGTTGATGCCGCATAAGTGCAGGATACCGTGAATTATCGTCCGGTGCAACTCTTCTTCGTACGGGGTACCGAACTTCTCCGCATTCGTTTTTACCGTATCCAGGCTGATAAACAAATCGCCCGATATTACTTCTCCTTCGCTGTAGTCGAATGTAATGATGTCGGTGTAGTAATCGTGTTGCAGGTATTCCCGGTTTACCTGTAAAATCTTCTCGTCCGAGCAAAAGATATACGCGATATCCCCCGTCTTTTTTCCGTACTTCGCCGCTACCCGTTTGATCCAGGCCGAAGTATCCCTCTTTTTGATTGCCGGAAGCTTTACTTCCTCCGCATAATAATATATTGCCATATTGTATCAGAATAATCGAATCGTTTGCTCCCTCGAAAGGAGACGCTTTTCGCGGTCTTATAACCTTTTCGCTGTCGGGCGGCACCTCTTCTTTCCAATAAAATTCCCGTCTCAGGTAAAAAACAAATACGCCATCGCAACAGCCGCTATCGCGCCGGCCAGGTCGGCCAGCAAGGAACACGAAACCGTATACCGCGTATTCCGGATGCCGATGCTGCCGTAATAAACAGCCACTACGTAAAAGGTCGTGTCGGTAGAACCTTGCACCACCGAGGCCAATCGCCCTACGAACGAATCGGCGCCATACGTAGTCATCGCATCCACCATCATGCCCCGAGCCCCGCTTCCGCTGAGCGGTTTCATCAGCATGGTAGGAAGCGCTCCTACGAATTCCGTATCCAGTCCGACCGAAGCTACGCCCATCCGGATACCTTCTGTCAGGAAATCCATGGCTCCGGAAGCCCGGAACACCGCGATACCCACCAGCACGGCCACCAAATAAGGGATAATGGTTACGGCCGTATGGAAACCCTCTTTCGCCCCTTCGATAAAAGCGTCGTATACATTGATTTTCTTCCGGATTCCGCTGATAATAAATAAGCAGATGATGGCGAACAGCAGGAAATTGGCGAATACCTTGGAATACAGTTCTATCTTTTCCCGCTCCAAGCTGCTGAACAACCAGATCATGCCGCCGATAAAAACCGCCAATCCACCGAAAAAAAGCACCAGTTCCTTCTGTAAAACACGAATCCGTTGCTTAAAACACACCGCCGCAATCGCCACGAGCGTAGAGATAAACGTAGCCAGCATAATCGGCAGGAACACATCCGAAGGGTCCGCCGCTCCCAATTGCGTACGGTACACCAGGATGCTCACCGGAATCAACGTCAACCCCGACGCATTAATCGCTAAAAACATAATCATCGGGTTGCTGGCCGTGTTCTTTTCCGGGTTGAAGGATTGCATTTCCTGCATCGCTTTCAGCCCCATAGGCGTAGCCGCATTATCCAGCCCCAGCAAGTTGGCCGAGATGTTCATGAAAATAGAGCCCGTTACCGGGTGCCCTTTCGGAATATCCGGGAACAACTTGCCGAAAACCGGTGCCGCCAGCCGGGCGAATGCTTGGATTACCCCGCCCTTTTCGCCTACCTTCATGATGCCGAGCCACAACGACAACATACCCGTGAGGCCGATAGAGATTTCGAAAGCTGTTTTAGCCGAAGCGAACGAAGCTTGTATGATTTGGGGGAATACCTGCATATCGCCGGTGAACACCAGTTTGAAGCATGCGACTGCGAAAGCAATCAGAAAAAAAGCGATCCAGATGTAGTTTAGTACCATATACTCTTCGGTTTGACTGAACAAAAATAGTGCAAGCCGAGCGCAGAAACAAGCTTGCTTGGTTATGCCGAGGCGCCGCCTATTTTCGTTTCTTAGGGTGACAAAAATAGTGCAAACCGAGTACTGAAACAAGTTTACTCGGTTATGCCGGGATGCCCCTATTTTCGTTTCTTAAACGTACAAATGTACGAAAAAGAACGGCAGCGAACCTTCCGTACGTCGCTAAATCGTGCGGTGAGTCGTCCCGGCGGAGCGTTTTTATTTCCCTTTCATATAAAAAGTATAATAATAAAGCAGCAGCCCGATCCAGTTGAGTAAAAGAATCGTCGTTATCCAGGCGATTTTCTGCCACAGGGTGATGAACGGGTTTTGCCATACGGCCGTAATGCCGAACACCAGCACGGCGATGCCGAGAATATATCCTATTTCGGAAAAGGCAATCCAGCCAAGCAAGTTAAGAGTCATTTTGCAGGAAAATAAGTATACCGGTTGTTATTCGTGTTTCTTCAGTATCCGGTGCGGCAGGTCGCCATGCCCTACCAGTTCGAACGGACAATCGTACTTTTCGCTCAACCATTCGGGCGAAATATCCGACCCCGGGTGGTAATGCAGCGTTTCGTTTACGCAAGCGATATTTTTCACCATCGTTACCACCGTACCGATGTCGTGCGAAACCAGGATAATAGCGCTTTCCTTGTTGATTTCTTCCAGCAGACGGTAAAACAACGACTCGAAACGCTTGTCGACATACGAATTCGGCTCGTCGAGTATCAACACCTCGGGGCGCGATACGATAGACCGTCCCAGCAACACCCGCTGCAGCTGGCCGCCCGACAGTTCGCCTATCGGCCGCCGCTCCAGCCCGTCGAGGCCCATGTGGCGGATTACTTCGCGTATCCGTTCGTGTTGCGTCTGCGTATACCCGCCGAACCGTTTCTTTTCCGAAACCAGTCCCGACGCCACCACCTCGTACACCGAAATCGGAAACTTCTTGTCGATGCGGTTCAGTTGCGGCAGATACCCGATTTTGAGCGAAGGCACTTCCCTGCCGTCGTGAAAGAAACGGATCGTGCCCGAATCCGGCCGCAGCAACCCCAATATAAGTTTCAACAAGGTAGTTTTACCGCCCCCGTTCGGGCCGATAATCCCTAAAAAGTCGTCTTTATATACGGTAAGCGAAATATCCCTCAATACCGTTTTGTTTCCGTACGAAGCACTGACGTGCTCCAGTTCAATCAGCTTGTCCATGAGCGAGCGCATTTGAAATCCGAACCATTTCACCGTGCCAGTCGTACGAAAGCGGATTGATGGATACCAGCGTGCAACCGGTTTCGTTCGCAATCAGTTCGGCATTTTTCTTATCGAACTCCTGTTGTACGAATACCACTTCCACCCCGTTGTCCCGTGCCGTTTCGATCAGCCTTTTCAATTGGGCGGGCGACGGTTCCTTTCCGTCCAGTTCGATGGGCAGTTGCTTCAGTCCGAACTCGCGGGCCAGGTACGTAAGCGCCGGATGGTAAATGATGAACGTCCGGTTTTGCAGCGTATCCAGCTGGTTGTGAAGCTCTTGCTCCGTTTCGTTTATATCCTGTAGCAGCGAACGGTAATTGTCGGTGTAATACGCCTTGTTCTCCGGGTCGAGCGCGATAAAAGCCTGCAATGTATTCGAGGCGATTAGCTTGGCGCCCGCAATCGAGCTCCACAGGTGCGGGTCTGCTCCTCCGTGCGCATGCGCGTGTCCGTGACCGTCCTCCTCTTCCTCGTCCCCGTGCGCATCGGCGGTGAAGTCGAACCCTTCCGAAAGGTCGAATATCCGCAGGCCGGGATTATTCTCCCGTATCCGGTTCATCCACACCTGTTCGAATCCGATGGGACCGATACGGAAGTACGCCTCGCTTTTGCCCAAATCCACCATCTGACGGGGCGTCGGGTCGTACTCTTCCGGATTAAAGCCGGCCCCTACCATACTTTTTACCGTATACTTGTCGCCGGCAATCGCTTCGGCGAAATACCGCTGCGGCTCGATGGTAACGGTTACCGTTTTCTCCGGCGCTGTTTTGGAAGTACAGGCGGCTAAGAGCGCCACCCCTACGCAGTACGCCAGGCATTTCCATAAGGAGCGACACTGAATGCGGGCGACGCCCTGTGTCCGCTTCTCCGGCCGGGCGTTCCCTTTTCCGTATAATCGAATTCGTTTCATTTGCGTATCTGTCTGTTTCTCTGTTTGTAATAACTATCCGGGCCGGGAGAATGTTCGTTCGGCTTCCGGTTATTTCCCTTACGGAGAAGCCCAGTCCTTTTATCCGCATAAAGCACGCTGCCACAAAAGCAACCAGGTGGTGCGTTTAAACCGCGGCAATGCTTCTTTTCGCCTCCCGGATGCCAGGAAAGTACAAGCCGGAAACAGAAACAAAGGCAGTCCGGAGTATGCTTGTATGGCGCCAGCTTGCCTGTCGCACAGGAACGCTAACCTGCCGGCGCAACTAAGCGTATCCGGTTCTGTCGGGGTGTCGTCCGGATGTAACGGCTTTACCGGCGTCGTTTCGTTTATCCCCGGAAAGCAAAGAGCAGGTAACCTCGACCGTCGAAGCGAGCTCTGTCCGGGTCGTACCGGAATGCCGCTTCTGTTCCTTTAATTGAAAGCAAAGATACGAATATTCTTCAGATTTCTACGATAATCCCGATGGAGGGCAGCAACGTGCCGGTTTTCCGCTCTACCGGCTTGAGCTCATAGCGTTGTTCCGCCGCCGGAGCCTCCGGGTTCAGGATAGCGCCGGTACGGATGTATACGTCCGGTTCCCGGTATTTGGTATTCGTGGCGTTCTGGATGTCGATGTAAAACCCTACCGTTACCTTCCGGAAATAGAGCGTTTTATCCACCCGTACGTCCAACTGCGCGAAAGCCGGCAAGCGTCCGCTGTTAAACCGCGTATAGTCGTAATACAATTGTCCGTTCGCGTTCCAGGCATCCACGAGGCTGCTCTTCTCCAGGTCGTACGGCGTATAGGGAGCGCCCCCTACCACCCGCAGCTTGGCGCCGACGTCCCAGTGCGCCGGCAACGAGTAGGTTCCGCTGAACGTAAGCAGGTGCTTGTTATCCCAGGCCGAAGGCAAATACGTGCCCGGCATGCGTACATCTTCGAACTCGCTCCGCACATACGTGTAAGAAAGGATAAACGTAAGCCCTTTGTATCCGTACCACCGCCCCATCACTTCCAGTCCGTACGCCCTTCCAGTAGCCGTAGACCGTACTTCTTCGTTGCCCAACACGCCGTAATCCGTGCCTTTCGAAGCCAGCGGAATCGAATCGGTTACCGAGAGCGGATAATAGTCGTATTGTTTATAGAACCCCTCCGCCGTAAATTTCAGGTACGGAGCCGGCCGGTATTCCAACCCGGCGCTCGCCTGGTCGGAGCGGATATAGCGGATGCCGTTCGCCTTATTTATATAGGTGCCTTGTGCATCTTTATAGCCCAACGCGGTGTACGGAGGCAATTCGTAGTAACGGCCCGCATGCGCATTCAGGTAAAAGCCGTTGCGAATGCGGTAAGAGGCGGACAGGCGCGGCGAAAACTGCCGGAGCAGGTTGCGGGTTACAGACGAATAATCCGCCGCATCCGCGCGCGCTCCCAGCGAAACCGAGAAACGCTCGCCGGGGCTTTCGTACTGAGCCGTGAGGAAAACGCCCCATTTCAGCAGGTTCAAGCGGGTGTGGTACGTGAGGTCGTGCGGCGAATCCGTAAAAAGCCGCTGGAAAGTGCGGTTCGTGTAGGTAGCGTAGTCCAGGTTGGCTCCCGCATTCAGCCGTACGAAGGGCAGCCGGAACGTATTTTTCGAACGGAGCTTCGTTTCCGCTTCGTCCGACACGTAGCGCAAGGTAAGGTTGTCGGGGATGCTTTCGTCGTTGTCGAGGTATTTGGTGTTTTTGTTGTTCAGGTAGCTGCGGCTGGCTATGAGCGAATAGACGTTTTTACCGGCATAATGCTTGTACACGGCCCCTAAGGTATACGTTTTCTGTTGTACCACCGGCAGGTAATCGAGGATGTATTTGTTCTTGTCGCTCATATCGTCCATGCCGGTGTTCAACTTCATGTCGTCGATGGCTCCGAGGCCGATAAACGACAGCTCGTTTTTACGGTCGAATCGCGTTTTTACCTTAAACTGGGCGTCGGTGAAGGTAGGCAGGAACGGCAACCCGATTACATCGAAAAGGAATTGCAGGTACGACCGGCGCACCGATACCTGGTACGTCGTTTTCTTCCCCGCCGGCCCGTTGGCCGAAACGCCTACCTCGGAAGCTCCCAGTACGCCGCGGAGGGTAAACTTCTCGCGGTTGCCGTCGTGCAACTTGAAATCGAGTACCGAGCTGAGCGCGTTTCCCCGCGAGGCCGGGAAAGCTGCCGAATAAAAGTCTACTTCACGCACCAGGTCGGAGTTGATAATGCCTACCGGGCCGCCCGAAGCCCCTTGCGTGGAAAAGTGGTTGATATTCGGTATCTCCACCCCGTCGAGGAAGAAACGGTTCTCCGACGGGCCTCCTCCGCGTACCATCAGGTCGTTGCGGAAAGCGGCCGTGGAAGCTACGCCGGGAAACGCTTGCACGATGCGCGAAATATCGCGGTTGCCCCCGGCGCTCTTTTCTATCTCCTTGAATCCGATAACCTGCAAGCCCAACGGGCTCTCCAACGTTTTCCGGAACGGCGGGGCTACCACGCTGATTTCGCCCAATTGCTGCGAAGCCGGCTCCATTTCGATGGAAAGAAAGAGGTCTTTGTGGGTAAGGGCGAACTCGGCCGAAACGGCCGGCTTATATCCCACGAACGAACTTTGTATCCGGTAAGAGCCGGGCGAAAGCCCGGAAATAACGAATCCACCGAGCGAATCGGTCACGGTGCCGTGCGTGGTGTTCCAGATTACCACGTTTACGAAGGGCAGCGGTTCGCCGCTCGAGTTGTCTTTTACCGTTCCTTTTACGGAATAGGTTTGTTGCGCCTGCGCCCCGAACCAGCAGGAACAGGCCGAGAAGCAGAAAAGTATCCAGCCGCGTGCTTTCATTTTGCTCGCCTTATTTTTATGTGTGCTCCGATTGCGTTACTTTTGTACAAATATAACAGCTATTTCGATACGACAGTTGTTTTTAAGCACGTTCGAAGATGGATAAACAAGATACGGAAATGCCGTTTACCCGCCGGCTGGAGGTTACGGCCGACGGTTCGCACACGCTTTACCTTCCGGAAATGGATGAGCACTACCATTCGGTGAACGGGGCGGTGCAGGAGTCGCGCCACGTTTTTATCGGGGCCGGGTTCAAACAGGTTGCCAAGCAGCAGGTTCGGGTACTCGAAATCGGGTTCGGCACGGGGCTGAATGCGTTCCTTACGTTGCTCGAAGCCGCCGTTTCCGGTAAGGAGGTGACGTATTATACGGTGGAACGGTATCCGCTGGAAGAAGCGGTAGTGCGCTGCCTGAACTACGGTGCGGCGGTGTGTCCGGATAGCGCCGCTTGGTTCGAAGCGTTGCACGGGGCGCCCTGGGATACGCCGGTGGCGGTTACGCCGTTCTTTACGTTGCATAAGATAAAGGCCGACAGTAACACGTGTGTGCTTCCGCCTGCTATCGACCTGGTTTATTTCGACGCTTTCGCTCCGGATAAGCAACCGGAGATGTGGACGCCGGAAATCTTTTGTTCTCTTTACAGGAATACGGCGCCGGACGGCTTGCTCGTTACGTATTGTGCCAAAGGGGCGGTGCGCCGGATGATGCAGGGGGCGGGTTATGGTGTGGAGCGGCTGCCGGGTCCGCCGGGAAAGAGGGAGATGTTGAGGGGAAGGAAGGGTGGCGGTTCTTTTTGAAAAGAGCCTTTGAAGAAAAGGTGGTTTTCTTTCCGGGGAAAGAAACAAAGGGTTTCTTTGCGAAGGCACGCTTTCTTACGTGCCGGTATGGGCCGTTGCCACGGCGGGGTTTTCTTCGCTCGCCGCGAGGGCGTCTGCCGACGGCGCCTACCGGCGGTCTTCATTTCTTTGGCTTGAACCAAAGAAACGAAGCAAAGAAAGTTCAAGGGCTACGTCCGCTTCGCTACATCCCGGCTTTCGTTCGCTAAAAGCCCCG
>DBGBSM010000501.1:0-2043 GCA_048468815.1 Parabacteroides sp. | reverse complement strand
GCTTCAAACACATCTCTCCTCAGTTCTTTATCCATATTAAGTGCGCATCAAATGGCTGAAAATAAGCAAACTAATTCAATATCTTTTTTTAATTCCCGTCTTACCTCCATTATCAGCATTGCGTTGGTACTTTTTTTACTGGGGTTGATATTTTTTATCGGATTGCTGGGACAGAAATTATCCGTTTACGTGCGTGAGAATATTTCGTTTTCGGTGGTACTGAAAGAAAACAGCAAAGACGCCGATATAAAAAAGATGCAAAAGCAGTTAGACAGCCGGCCGTATATCAAATCCACGGAATACATATCGAAAGAACAGGCGGCGAAAGAACTCGAAGAAGAGTTGGGCGAGAATCCGGAAACCTTTCTCGGTTTCAATCCGCTCCAGGCCTCTATCGACGTGAAGCTGAACTCGGAATATGCCAATCCCGACAGTTTGCTCATTATCGAAAAGCAGATAAAATCGTATACCGACGTAAGCGAGTTGTTGTACCGGAAAGATATGATGCAACTGGTAAACGACAACCTGAAGCGTACCGGCATTATCCTGTTAACGCTGGCCGCCGTGTTGATGATTATTTCCTTTGTTTTGATAAGTAATACCATCCGGTTGTTGATTTACTCGAAGCGTTTTTTAATTCATACCATGCAGTTGGTGGGCGCCACCTCCGGGTTTATCCGGCGCCCCTTTATCCGGTATAATGTAGCGAGCGGAATCGTGGCCGCCGTGTTGGCGGTGGGTATGCTTACCGGCGTTTTGTATTATGTGCAACGCGATTTTCCGGGATTTATCGATTTGCTGGATATCCGTTCGCTGTTAATCGTATTCGGTGCCGTGCTGGCGCTCGGAATTTGTTTGTCTTTTGTCGCCACCTGTTTTGCCGTAAATAAATACTTGCGGATGGATGCCGACAAATTGTATCACGTGTAAATAAATAAAATATTGAATATGGCCAGAAAAGACTTCGTTTTCGGAAAAGAAAATTTTATTCTCATCGGGATCGCCATTCTGTTTATCGTTATCGGATTCGCCTTGATGTCGGGCGGGGCTTCGACCGACGGTGTTTCGTTCAACCCCGAAATATTCAGCGTACGCCGCATCGTAATTGCGCCGGCAGTAGCTTTGCTCGGTTTTATGGTAATGATCGTGGGGATTTTGAAGAAAAGCAAGGATAAAGCGGAAGAATAAGATGGGGTGGCTGGAAGCGATTAGTTTAGGGATTGTTCAGGGATTGACCGAGTTTTTGCCCGTGAGCAGCAGCGGCCATCTGGCCATAGGAAGCGCTTTGTTCGGTATCGACGCCGACGAAAACCTCACGTTCGCCATCGTGGTGCATACGGCAACCGTGCTGAGTACGATTGTAGTGCTGTGGAGCGAAGTGTCGGTGTTGTTCAAAGGTTTTTTTAGTTTTAAGTGGAACGGGCCGATGCAAATGGTCTGTAAGATACTGGTATCAATGATTCCGGTGGCTATCGTCGGACTGTTTTTCAAGGATTATGTGGAAAAACTCTTCGGGAGCGGATTGGCGCTGGTAGGATGCATGTTGCTGGTTACTGCGGCATTGCTCGCTTTTTCGTATTATGCCAAGCCGCGCCGGAAAGAAGAAATATCGTTTAAAGACGCCTTTATTATGGGATTGGCGCAGGCTTGCGCTGTATTGCCCGGCTTATCCCGTTCCGGCTCCACTATCGCTACCGGCTTGTTGCTGGGCGATAAAAAAGAGCAGGTGGCCAAATTCTCGTTTTTGATGGTGATTATTCCCATCCTGGGCGAATCGTTGCTTAGCCTGCTCAAAGGCGAGTTTTCGCCCGAAACCTCGGGTATTTCCACCGGGGCGCTGGCAGCCGGTTTTGTAGCAGCGTTTATATCGGGCACATTGGCCTGTAAATGGATGATTAATATTGTAAAGAGAGGAAAGCTGATTTATTTTGCTTATTACTGTGTGGCTGCGGGATTGTTCGCTATTATTTATTCGTTTATTCAATAAAATGTAAATGAACTTTTTAGCAGGAGAAATTCTTTACTTTAACAAACCCCTTACGT
>DBGBSM010000500.1:0-5632 GCA_048468815.1 Parabacteroides sp. | reverse complement strand
CGCGAGGGCGTCTGCCGACGGCGCCTACCGGCGGTCTTCATTTCTTTGGCTTGAACCAAAGAAACGAAGCAAAGAAAGTTCAAGGGCTACGTCCGCTTCGCTACATCCCGGCTTTCGTTCGCTAAAAGCCCCGAACTCGCTCCTTGCAGGAGCTCAAACAGCGTGGCTTTTTTCACGCTCACTCCCAGCCGGTCTGCTTAACGCTCATCGCCCGAGGCCCGGGGTTCCATACGGTGAGGCCGGCTTTGTACCATACGGTGAAACTGCCGTTTATACGAAGAGGCCGGTTCTTTTCAATGTCGAATAGGATGCGGTTTGTTCAAATCTTGAGAAAGGCCTATTCTCTTCTTTTTTAAGTTCTCCGTGTCTCCGTGCCTCTGTGTTCCATTCTTCTGAAACTCCGCACTCCTATACGAAATGGCCGGTTCTTTTCAATGTCGAATAGGATGCGGTTTGTTCAAATCTTGTGAAAGGCCTATTCTCTTCTTTTTTAAGTTCTCCGTGTCTCCGTGCCTCCGTGTTCCATTCTTCTGAAACTCCGCACTCCTATAGGAAGAGGCCGGTCGCCTCTGCAAGGGGAAGCGTGCTTGGCTCGAAACGAGGCGTTTACCTTGAACGCCTACCGCTGTAAATAGTATATCCCGAGCGGAATACTATTTTATCCCGTGCGGGATATATAATTATCCCGTACGGAATACGAGATTATCCCACTCGGGATATTTTGTTATCCCGCACGGGATAATCAGTTATTCCATGTAGAATAGGTAATTCGTGCCAAGCACCTCAACCGGCAGACGCTACGGTAAGCAGGCTGTTCGCGAAAGGCGCTGTCGGCTTTGTAATGGCTTCCGGGGGCGAGGGCCATAAAAAAAGCAACCGGCTCCAAACGAACCGGTTGCTTTTATGTCCTTTTTATCGGGGAAACGCTGTTACAGCAACGCTTCGATTTTCTTTACGAACGTATCTTTCGGAACGGCGCCTACCACCTTATCCACCATGTTGCCGTCTTTAAAGAACAGAACCGTCGGGATGTTCCGGATACCGAACCGCCCCACCACTTCGTCGTTACTGTCTACGTCCATCTTGCCGATCGTAACCTTTCCTTCGTACTCGGTTGCCAGTTCGTCGATAATGGGAGCCACCATCCGGCAAGGCCCGCACCATTCGGCCCAGAAATCCACCACCATCGGTTTGCCGGAGTTCACGAGCTCTTCGAAATTTGCGTCTGTAATTTGTAGTGCCATAATTATTGAGTGTTAAATGTTACCTTCTTTTTTGCGCAGCCAAAAGTAGTAAATCCTCCGTTACCAAACAAATAAAGGCTATTCATTTATTTTGAAATCGAGCGAATCGTGTTCCCGGAGGTAATCGATCAACGCGCTCGTCACCGACAACCGCTTGCTTTGCGAGAACATCTTCAGCGTTACGTTGTGCTCGCCGTCGACAATGCGGAAGTATAGCAGGCTTTGCCCCGGATTGCTCTTGATAAACGCCGACAGGTCGCTGATGGTAGGCTCGTCGAGGTCGTGCACCGACAGGGTGATGGTGATTTTCTCCACCAGCGAGTCCTTTACGTCGGGCAACAGCTTTACCGTGCCGATTTTGAAGTCCAATTCGTTCTCGTTCCACTTGCGCGGCTGGATGGTGGCCGAAATCAGCAGGTACAACCCCGGCTTCCCGTACTTGGAGTATTCGATGTAGTCGTTGCCGAAAAGGGCGATTTCACCGCTTCCCGTAAAGTCTTCCACCTTCAGGATGCCGAACGGTTTACCCGTCTTGGTCATCCCCTCGCGGAAGTTCGTTACGATGCCGCCCAGCAGCATTTCGCGGCCGCGCAGCGCTTCGCGGTCGGCCAGCTCGGCCATGCCCGTGTTGCATACGTACGTAAGAATAATGCGGTACTCGTCGAGCGGGTGCGCCGAAAGGTAAATCCCTACCAGGTCGCGTTCCTTGTTGAGCCGCTCCAGGTCGCTCCACTTCTCGCACGCAGGAATTTCGGGATGGGTAATCTCCACCAGTCCGGCGTCGCCGAAAAGGGAGTTGGTAGCCATGCTTTTGTCCATCTGGAAGCGGTTGCCGTAGCGCACCAGCGTTTCGAGGAACACTTCGCCCTTCTGGTTCTCGGCGAAGAACTGTTCGCGCCGTATCTCGGGGAAGTTGTCGAAGGCGCCGGCCAGCGCCAGCGATTCGATGTTCTTCTTGTTGCACGAGGTGAGGTTCACCCGTTCCACGAAGTTGAAAATATCGGTAAACGGGCCGTTCTTCCGCCGCTCTTCCATGATGTTGAGCACGGCCGATTCGCCTACCCCTTTCACCGCTCCCAGCCCGAAACGGATATTCCCTTTCTTGTTTACGCTGAACTTGAGGTTCGATTCGTTTACGTCCGGGCCCAACACTTCGATACCCATCGCCTTGCATTCGTCCATGAACTTGGTGATGGTGGTAATATCCGAAATGTTCCGGCTCAGCACCGCCGCCATGTATTCCGACGGATAGTTGGCCTTGAGGTAAGCTGTTTGGTAGGCCACCCACGAGTAACAGGTGGCGTGGCTCTTGTTGAAAGCGTACGAGGCGAACTTCTCCCAGTCGCCCCAGATTTTGTTCAGTACCGTTTCCGAGTAGCCGTTCGCCTTGCCGCCGTCGAGGAACTTCGCCTTCAGGTGGTTCATCTTCTCGATGAGTTTCTTGCCCATCGCCTTCCGCAGCGCGTCGCTTTCGCCCCGGGTGAAGTTGGCTAACAGGCGCGACAAAAGCATGACCTGTTCCTGGTATACCGTAATGCCGTACGTATCTTTCAGGTACCGCTCCATCACGGGGATGTCGTATTTGATTTCCTCCTGTCCGTTCTTCCGGGCGATAAACGACGGGATGTAGTCCATCGGCCCCGGCCGGTACAGCGCGTTCATCGCAATCAGGTCTTCGAACTTGGTGGGATGCAGTTCCTTGAGGTACTTCTGCATTCCGGCCGACTCGAACTGGAACGTGCCGGTGGTCTTGCCGGCGCAGTACAGTTCGAACGTTTTCGCATCTTCCAGGCTTACGTGGTCGATGTCTAACGTGTGGCCCGTAGTCTGCTTGATATTCTCTACCGCCTCCTTGATGATAGAAAGCGTTTTCAGCCCCAGAAAGTCCATCTTAATCAGGCCGGTATCCTCGATTACCGAGCCTTCGTACTGGGTAACCAGCATTTCTTCGCCCGTATCCTTGTCTTTGGCCGTACTTACCGGCACCACGTCCGAAATATCGTATTTGCCGATAATCACTCCGCAGGCATGCACGCCGGTGTTCCGTACGTTCCCCTCCAGCATCTGGGCGTACTTCAGCGTATCGCGCACCAGCGGGTCGCCCCCGGTAGCGGCCGCTTTCAGTTCCGGTACATACTCGATGGCGTCTTTGAGCTTGAACTTCTTCAGGTCGGGAATCTTATCGGGCACCAGCTTGGCCAGCCGGTTCGATTCGGTGAGGGGTACCTTCTGTACCCGCGCCACGTCTTTGATGGCCGACTTGGTGGCCATCGTGCCGTAGGTGATGATGTGCGCCACCCGCTCCTTGCCGTATTTATCGGTTACCCAGCGAAGCACTTCGCCGCGCCCGTCGTCGTCGAAGTCGGTGTCGATATCGGGCAGCGAAATACGGTCGGGATTCAGGAACCGCTCGAACAGCAAGTCGTACCGTATGGGGTCGATGTCGGTGATGTTAAGGCAATAGGCTACCGCCGAGCCGGCGGCCGAGCCGCGTCCGGGGCCTACCGATACGCCCAGTTGCCGGGCGGCGGCGATAAAGTCCTGCACAATCAGGAAGTACCCCGGGAAACCCATTCCCTGGATTACGCCCAGCTCGAAGTCGAGCCGTTCCTTTACTTCGTCGGTGAGGTTCTCGCCGTATTTCTTCTTCGCGCCCTCGTACGTGAGGTAGCGCAGGTACTCGTCGTCGTTGCCGAACCCGTCGGGCAACGGAAAGTCGGGCATCAGCGGCGCGTGGTCGATGGAGTAGAACTCTACCTTGTCGGCAATCTCGAGCGTGTTGCTCAGCGCTTCGGGCACGTCGGCGAAGATGGCGTTCATCTCGGCCGTGGTTTTCATCCATTCCTGCTTGGTGTACCGCATCCGGTTCGGGTCGTCGAGGTCTTTGCCGGTGCTGAGGCAAATCAGCCGGTCGTGCGCTTCGGCGTCTTCTTCGTTCACGAAGTGTACGTCGTTCGTGGCAATCAGCTTTACCTGGTGCTTGTGCGCCAGTTGAATCAGTACTTTGTTTACTTCTTCCTGCTTGGGGTAAGTGGTGCAATCCGCTTTGGGGTTATGCGTTTCGTGCCGCATCAGTTCGAGGTAGTAGTCGTCGCCGAACAGGTTCTTGAACCAGCGGATCGATTCCTCGGCCTTCTCGATTTGCCCTTTCATAATCAGCTGCGGCACTTCGCCGCCCAGGCAGGCCGAGCAGATAATCAAATCGTCGTGATACTTTTCCAGCAACGCCTTGTCGATGCGCGGACGCCCGTAAAAACCTTCCGTCCACGAAACGGATACCATCTTGATCAGGTTCTTGTAGCCGCGCAGGTTCTTGGCCAGCACGATGAGGTGCCACCCGCTCAGGTGTTCCTTCCCTTCCTTGTCGCTCAGCTTCGTACGGGCGCAGTAACACTCGCATCCGATGATGGGCTTGAACAGGTTCGCCTTGCAGTCGTGTATCTTCTCCGACAGCTTCTTCATCCGCTCCGATTCTTCCTCGGTGGGATTCGACTTGTCGGCCAGTTGGTTCAGCTCCTTCTCGCAGTCGGCTATGGTACCGTTGTATTTGCTGTTCTTCTTAGTTACTTTATTAAAGAACTCTTTGATGCCGAACATATTCCCGTGGTCGGTCACGGCAATGGCTTTCATTCCGTCGGCCTGCGCTTTCTCGACCAGGGCGTCGATCGACGCTTGCCCGTCGAGCAACGAGTATTGCGTATGGACATGTAAATGGATAAAGGGTTGCATCATCTTGCTGTATTTTGCTGTCTTTTTTAAAGAGGTATAAAGGTACATATAATCGGAATAGGGGAAAAGGGTATAAAGGTTTTTAAGATTCGTTACCATTCGGGGTGCGCTGGCCGGAATGGATACCGCACAAACGGCCAATACACCGGCACGGAGAGGCGGCGTATCGAACGGAAACGGGTGGGCGATGCGCTGCTGCTCCGTTTGGCGGTTTCTTCCGAATCGCGCCCCTTACCGGCCGGCGCTTCTTACAGCCCTTGCATCCGGGCCGGCGGCTAAACGCTCGAAGATACGAAGAAGCCAACTAATCCGGCATGAATCAGTTGGCTCGCTCTTGTTACGCTTTCCCTGTTCCGGCATAGCGAATCGAACAGAGAGGTTTTCCGATACCTCCGTTTTTCTTCTTCCCTATGCCGGGTCGGTGTTTACGCATCCGGTAAAACCGGCTTTCCTATCTGCCGGCTATTTCCCCGATACACAGTTCGTATCCTTTGCCGCGTTCACCGATAATCTCCAGTCGCGGTTCCAATACGTACAAGTGTTTACGCAGACGCGATACCGTGGAATTGAGGCAGTCGTTCGTGTACTTGTCGGGCAGGCAATCGTACAGCACCTTTACCAGCAGTTCCCTGCTGGCGCTGCAATGCTCACCTTCCAAC
>DBGBSM010000499.1:0-6817 GCA_048468815.1 Parabacteroides sp. | reverse complement strand
AAAAAGTAGGGAATTTGATTCCGAATACCTTTTTTATTACGAAGGGAAGCGGCGACTCCGATTTGGAAAAGCATGCCGGTTCTTACCACATGGCTCTGTACGACGCCGGGATTTCCGATTTCAATATCATGACGTATTCGTCGGTGATTCCTGCTACGGCGCATCTGGCAACGATGGACGAAATCGATTTGCCGCCTTTCGGCTCGGAAATGAAAACCATCATGGCCGTATCGCACGGGTATCAGGACGAGTTCGTATCGGCCGGCGTAGTATATGCGTGGATGTATAAAGACGAGAATTTCGACGAAAAGATAGGCGGTCTGGTTTGCGAGGTGAGCGGCCGTTACCGCATCGAAGAGCTCGAATCGCGTTTGATACGTGTAATTAACGACCTCCACCAGAAAACCTACGGCAAGTATTACCTGGGCGAACTGAACTTCATCACGGAGGGAATCACCATCGAGAAACGGTACGGTACGGCGCTGGCTGCCTTATGCTTTATCGATTTCTTGCAGCCCGACATAGAAGAATAAACGCTTGCTTTTTATATTACCGGCAAAAAGAGCCGTTTCCGTGAGGAGGCGGCTCTTGCTCGTTTGTAGCCTATCCTGCTGCTGCGGGAGCGGCTATTCTTCTTCTTCCAGCACCCGGTACGGTGTGCTTTTCCGATAAATGCAACCGATTTATCGTGAGTTAGTTGTCTTTTTAGTAACTTTGCCTTGCAATTAAAAAGACGAATTATGAAGTCGACTGTCGAAATAGTAGAAATCCTGCGGATACATAAGGCGCAACTTGTCGCTAAGTATGGTTTCCGGCGTCTGGGTATTTTCGGTTCGGTTGCCCGCGGCGAACAAAACGAGCAAAGCGATATAGACATTTGCTATGAAGGCGATGCGCCTTCTCTCCTGATGCTCGACCGTATACAGTGCGAATTGGAAAAACTCCTGGATTGCCCGGTCGATTTGATCAGAATACGTGAGCACATGAACGAACGGTTGAAACAGCGGATATTAAACGAAGGTATTTATGTATGACTACGATTTGGTACTCGACAGCCTTTCGACTATAGAAAGCGCTTTAAAGACAATTACGGAACGGGCGGAAGTTGCCCGCACGGCCGATTATTTTCTATTGTTTCCCGAGGGGATGATACGATTGGATGCTATTTGTATGAATCTGATAGCATTGGGCGAAGCCGTAAAGGGTTTGGATAAAATCACCAAAGGCGAATTGTTTCCCCTCTATCCTGAAATATATTGGAGCGGAGTAATGAAAATGCGGGATAAAATAGCGCATCACTATTTTGAAATGGACGCGGAAGTGGTATTCAGAACATTACAGGAGGATATTCCGGCCATGCTTCCGGTTATCCGCCGAATGATAGAAGATGTGCGCCATTCTTAAAGCCCGATTTGCCGGATATGAACCGGCGGAATATCCTGTAATTTCTTTTTATCCTTTTGTGACTGGTTATTCATCTTTTTCCAGCACCCGGTACACATACTCCATATCCGTATGCTCCCTTACCAGCGCGGCCAGCTTGTCGTATTGTTCTTCCTTGAACCGTTCGTAATCGAACGGAACGGCTTCGTCCGCGGTAAATCCGGCAGCCAGCCGGTCGAGCACGTTGCTGTTGTCGAGGATGCCGTGCAGGTAACACCCCCAGCAAGTGTCGTCGAGGTAATAGCCGTCGGTGCGGCCGTCGGGGAAGGTAGCTACCGGTTTCTCGGGCACCCCGTTTGCCAACGTGGTTTTTCCCATGTGGATTTCATAGCCTCGGCAAAGTGTTTTATCCTCCAGAAAGTAAAACCGGTCTTGCACGGTTACCTTTTCCTTTTCCATCACGGTGTACTGCGGCAACAACCCCAGGCCGGGAAGTACCCGCGTTTTGCCTTCCACCCCCTCCGGGTCTTCGATGCGCATCCCCATCATCTGGTATCCGCCGCAGATGCCGATTACCGTTTTGTCTGCCTTGTGCGCCCGGAGCACGGCTGCGGCGATTCCCCCGGCGCGTAACGCCTGCAAATCGGCAATCGTGTTCTTCGAGCCGGGAAGGATGATGATGTCGGCCTTTTCGATTTCCTCTGCGTTATTACTATAATACGTATGGAACCGCTCGTCCATCTCCAACACGTTGAAATCGGTGAAATTCGATAAGTGACGCAGCAGTACGATAGCTACGTTGATTTTGCTTGTGGCGTGCACCTGCTGCTTGGTTTCCAGTGCCACGGAGTCTTCTTCTTCGATACGGATGTCGCGGAAGTAGGGGATGACGCTTACCACCGGGATGCCGGTAAGCTCTTCCAGCAGGCGTTTTCCTTCGTCGAACAGCGCCAGGTCGCCGCGGAACTTATTGATAACGATACCCTTTACCAACGCCCGTTCCTCGGGCGGCAGCAGTTGGATGGAACCGTATACGGAGGCGAATACGCCCCCCCGGTCGATGTCGGCCACCAGGAAGGTAGCCGCTCCGGCCTGCAACGCCATCCGCATGTTCGTGATGTCGCGGTCGCGCAGGTTCAGTTCCGAAATGCTTCCGGCCCCTTCGAGCACGACCGGATTGTAGGTTTTTTCCAGCCGGCGGAAAGCGGCGACGGCTTCCCGGAACAAGGCTTCCTTGTTGCCCTTGTTTCCGAAATACGCCCGCGCCGACAGGTTGCCGGCCGGCTTGCCGTTCAGGATTACCTGCGAGCTCAGGTCATTGGTCGGCTTCAACAGCACCGGGTTCATATCCGTATGCGGCGCAATCCGGCAGGCTTCGGCTTGTACCGCCTGTGCCCGCCCTATTTCGCCTCCCTCGGGCGTGGAATACGAATTGAGCGACATGTTCTGCGCCTTGAAAGGGGCGGGCGTATAGCCGTCGTTCAGGAAAATACGGCAAAAAGCCGTGTTCACGATGCTTTTGCCTGCGTCCGAGCAGGTGCCTACGAACATAACAGGCTTGAGACGTTTCTTCATCGGGCGTTGTTTTTTCTTTTATATAAAAAGGATTGCCATCTTTCTTCTTCCGCGCCCTGTTGCTGCATTTCGTACCGGGCCATGATAAAGAATAAGTCCGACAACCGGTTCATAAAGGTAAGGATTACGGGCGGAAGCGGGTCGACGCGGTTCAGCGTCCAGAGCCTGCGCTCGGCACGCCGGGCTACGGTGCGAGCCAGGTGGCAGTAAGCGGAAAGCGGCGTACCTCCGGGAAGGATAAAGTACCGGCTCGGGGCGGTTCCGGCTTCGAGCCGGTCGATTTGCTGCTCGCAGAATGCGGTAAGCCCTTCCGGGAGCGGGTTAGGATTCTTTTCGCGTATGTCCGACGGGGTGGCGATGTGCGACATCACGGTCATCAGCTCTTTCTGAATCGTGAACAGCATTTCCTGCCAGGCATGCCCTTCCGGCAGCATGGTGCGGATTACGCCTATCAGCGCATTCAACTCGTCGACAGTGCCGTTGGCTTCGATCCGGATGTCGTCTTTCTCTACGCGCTGTCCGCCGTGAATGCCGGTTTGCCCTTTATCGCCGCTCTTGGTATAGATTTTCATAGATACGAATTTATTTCACCGGGGTACCGTCCGGAGCGCTTACTTTCCGTCCGTCCGCACCGCTAAAGTACATGCTTATTTTATTTAAACAAGGAGAGGGGATACGAAAAAAGGAAACTCCCTGTATTCCTACGGAAATTTCCTTTTTCGAGCCTCTTGTCGGATTCGAACCAACGACCCCGAGATTACAAATCACGTGCTCTGGCCAACTGAGCTAAAGAGGCAGGTGGGTAAGCTTACTACATCGCGCCGCTACAACCAAGTACCCTTGCTGCGGTCAAGCCCTGGGGGAATTCCGAGGGAGCATGCCGTGTAGGACTTACCCGGGTGCAAAAGTAGGCATTTTTCTTTAAACCGCAACTGTTCCGCTTCGATTCCGGATGATTATTTCCTTCGGACGATTCTAATATACTGGTAATCTTGTTACTTATATGCAGGTTAAAAAATGTTACCTTGAGGGCTGCTTCTTTTTTATCTTTATTATAACTGCCGTTTGGCAGCCTGATAGTGAATTTTATTACCTTTGTCATCTAATTTTAAACCATAAACAATAAAATACAATGGGTGGTTTTTTCGGAACTATTTCTAAATCAGCCTGTGCTACCGACTTATTTTACGGCACCGACTATAATTCCCACCTCGGTACCCGCCGGGGCGGAATGGTAACCCTCCACGAAGGCGTATTCAGACGCTCGATTCACAATCTTGAAAATTCTTATTTCCGCACCCGCTTCGAGCCGGAATTGTCCAAGTTCGAGGGTAATTCGGGTATCGGGATTATCAGCGACACCGACCCGCAGCCTATTTTCGTAAGTTCCCACTTGGGAAAGTATGCGCTGGTAACGGTGGCCCGGGTGAACAACCTTTCCGAACTGGAAAAAGAATTGCTGGATAACGGTCGCCACTTTTCCGAATTGAATTCCGGACAAATCAATCCTACCGAGCTCATCGCGTTGCTTATTTCGGAAGGTAAAACCTTCGTCGAGGGAATCGAGCACGTGTACGATAAAATAAAAGGTTCGTGCTCCATGCTGCTTCTTACCGAAAACGGCATCCTGGCCGCCCGCGACAAATACGGGCGCACGCCGGTAATGGTAGGAAAGAAAGAAGGAGCATACGCGGTGTCGAGCGAGCCGTGCAGTTTTCCGAATTTGGGATATGAGCTGGAATATAACGTCGGGCCCGGCGAAATCGTACGGGTTACGGCCGACAAGATGGAGCAATTGCGCGCTCCGAATAAGAAGATGCAGATTTGCTCGTTCCTATGGGTGTATTACGGATACCCGGTGTCCGAATACGAAGGGGTGAATGTGGATGCCGCCCGGTATGCCAGCGGCATGGCGATGGCCAAAACCGACGAAATCGAGGCCGATTACGTATCGGGAATCCCCGACTCGGGTATCGGTATGGCACTGGGATATGCCGAAGGGAAAGGGATTCCTTACCGCCGCGCCATTGTAAAATATACGCCTACCTGGCCCCGTAGCTTTACGCCTGCCAACCAGGCGGTACGCGATTTGGTGGCGAAGATGAAACTGATTCCGAACCGCCAGTTGTTGCGTAACAAGCGGGTAGTATTCTGCGACGATTCGATCGTGCGCGGAACGCAGTTGCGCGACAATGTAAACATCCTGTACGGGTACGGTGCTAAGGAAGTGCATATGCGTATCGGTTGCCCGCCTATTTTGCACGCTTGCCCGTTCGTGGGATTCTCGGCATCCAAGTCGGTGTTCGAGTTGATAGCGCGCCGCATTATCCGGGAAATCGAAGGCGACGATACGTCGAAACTCCACCTGTATGCCACTACAGGCACGCCCGAATACGAGATGCTGGTAGAGCGTATCCGCAAACAATTGAATATAACAACGTTAAAATTCAATACGCTGGAAAACTTAATCGCTTCCATCGGGTTACCTAAAGAATGCGTCTGTACGCATTGTTACGATGCTTCGAGTTATTTTTAATGTATAAAGATATGAATCCCACAGACAGGTTTCTGAAGTATATTTCGTTCGATACGCAATCGAGTGAAACGGCGGGTACTACTCCGAGTACGCCCGGACAACTGGTGCTGGCCCGCGAGCTGGCAAACGAATTGGAAGCGCTCGGGCTCGACGAGGTAAGCCTCGACGGGAACGGTTACCTGATGGCTACTTTGCCGGCTACGCCCGGATGCGAGGAGGTGCCGGTAATCGGGTTTATCGCCCATCTCGATACCAGCCCGGATGCTTCCGGAGCGGATATTCGCCCGCGTATCGTAAAATACGAAGGGGGGGATATTGTATTGAACGAGCAAGACGGCACGGTGCTTTCGCCGCGACAATTTCCCGAGTTGAAAGAGTATGCAGGGCAGGAGATTATCGTTACCGACGGGCGTACGTTGCTCGGTGCCGACGATAAAGCGGGGGTGGCGGCCATTATTTCGGCTGTGGCTTATCTGAAGGAACATCCGGAAATAGTGCACGGTAAAATACGTATCGGCTTTACTCCCGACGAGGAAATCGGCGCCGGCGCCGATCATTTCGATGTGGAAAAGTTCGGTTGTAAATGGGCCTATACGATAGACGGCGGCCAGATAGGGGAGTTGGAGTACGAGAACTTCAATGCGGCCTCCGCCAAGGTAACGTTCAAAGGACTGAACGTGCATCCGGGGTACGCGAAAAACAAGATGGTGAACGCTTCGTACCTGGCGATGGAGTTTGCATCGTGGTTGCCTGTGGCACAGCGGCCCGAGCATACAGAGGGCTACGAGGGCTTTTTCCATCTTACCCATGTATGCGGCACGGTAGAAGAAGCTACCCTGTCGTATATTATCCGCGATCACGAACGTTCGTTGTTCGAAGAAAAGAAAAAGTCGCTTCAGTGGTTCGTTAACCGGATGAACGAGATGCACCCGGGCAGCACTTCCCTGGAAATACGCGACCAGTATTATAATATGCGGGAAGTGGTGGAGCCTAACAAGTTCATTATCGATTATGCTTTCCGGGCGATGACGGCCGTAGGGGTTACGCCGCTGGTGAAACCTATCCGTGGCGGAACGGACGGGGCGCGTTTGTCGTTTATGGGATTGCCGTGCCCGAATATTTTTGCAGGCGGCCATAATTTCCACGGACGGTTCGAGTTTTTGCCTGTCCCTTCGTTGGAAAAGTGTATGCAAACGATTGTCAAGATTGCGGAACTGGTGGCGGCCGATTCGGCTAAGTAAATTTTCCGCAGCAGTATATTCAAACTTAAAAATCTATTTATATCACATGAAAACAACTCCTTTTACCGATATACATATCGGG
>DBGBSM010000498.1:0-2993 GCA_048468815.1 Parabacteroides sp. | reverse complement strand
CGTCAAGATAACCGGGGAAATAACAGCAGGAAGTATGAATAGCATAATCGACAAAATGAGGCGGGATTGCCCGGTTTCCGATGAAGCGGTACGGTTGTTGACCTCGTGCGTAAGGCCGTGCCGATTTCCTAAAAAGTACCTGTTGATAAAGGCAGGCGTTTATTGTAAGGTAGCTTATTTTATCGAAAAGGGAATTACCCGCTCTTATTGGCTGGTCGACGGAGAAGAAATCACCACTTCTTTTTCGAGCGACGGAGGAATCGTATTCAGCATGGACGAGCTGTATTACCGCAAGCTCAGCGAAGAATTCGTAGAAACGCTTACCGACGTGGAGGCTTACGAAATTTCGCTTACCGACCTGCTCCGCCTTTTCCATACCAACCTCGAATTGGCCAACTGGGGCCGGGTAATCCATCAAAACGAATACCGGCGGTTGCACCGTACGCATAAAGAACGCCTTACCTTATCGGCGAAGGAACGGTACGAGGAAATGAAAGCGCAATTCCCGCAGGTATGCGAGCGGGTTAATTTAGGCTATATCGCTTCTTACCTGGGAATCACGCTTCCTACGCTCAGCCGCATCCGGGCTGGCAAATAGCTTTTCTTCTTTCCTTCCTGCCGGATTACAGATTGATTTTAGCCCCTACGAAATAACTGCGCGGCAGCCCCGGCCCGTACATATAGCCGGCATCCCGGAGCGGCCCTTTGTCGAAATCGCTCTGGAACGAGTCGAAGATGTTCTGTACCCCCGCATTTACCTGCAACGTAATCGATTTGTGTACCGGAATATCGTACGCCAGCTTGATGTTCAGGTCGAAAAAGCCCGGCGTATTCACTTCGCAGTCATCCGGAACGAAGCCGGCCAGGTGTTGCACCAGCATGCTGCCGGTGTACGTACCCGACAACGAAGCCGAGAAACGGGCCAGCGGCGTGAAAGTCGAGGTGAAATAGCCGTATTTATCCGGCGCCCGGAACATCTTTTTCTGCGGCGCCACCGTCTGGCTCCACTGCTCCGGCTCCTTGTAGCGGCTCCGCTGGAAAGTAAAACCCGCCTGGAACTGCATCCATTCGTACGCCGCTTTTCCTTCCAGGTTGATACCCGTTACTTTCGCCCCTTTCCCGTTCCGGCGTTCCATCAGGATATTACCCTCGGCATCCTTTCCCATATCTTCCAGAACGAACACGTCGCTCAGGCTCGTATAAAACCCTTCTACCAGAAAGTTCGTCTGCACCTCGCCGAAACGGTGGTACCAGTCGGCCGAAACGCTCAGGCTTTGCGATTTTTCTTCTTTCAGGCCCGGAATCAAGCGGATAATCGCCACGTCGCCCCCTACGGCCGTAATGTGCAAATCCTCGTCGAACGCCTGCGGAGCGCGGAATCCGCTCGAATAACTCAGCCGGAAATTCAGGTCGTTCGTCGGATTGTACCGTACGTTGGCCCGCGGGCTGAATATCACATGGTCGATTAAGTTGTGCTTGTCGAAACGACCCCCTACCAGAAAACTCCACCGGTCGGTTTTCCATTCGTTCTGTAAGAACAGGCTGCCGATATGCACCGTTTGGGCGATGGTGCGGTTGTACCCTAACATGGTATCCGTCAGGTCGTCGTAACTGTATTCCGCCCCGCCCGTAAATTCGGCCGGCATAAACAGGCAACGGTCGGCTTTATACGAATACTGCGCGCCGCCTACAAACGTCAGGTCGGAGGTGGTGCCGTAGGCGTTCGGGTCGTGTCCGGCGCCGTAATAGCTCTTGCGTTTCGTATGTTGTAACGACGTGTAGGCGCTTAACCGGTGCTTGTAATCCGGCGAAAACAAATCGAATTTCAGTCCGCCCCCGTTAATCGTGTGGTCGGTCTGCTCGGTAATGTCGGTTTCGTGCGGAGGCAAATCCAGTAAATTGCCGCCCCGGCGGAACTCGCTGATGTTGTGATACTCGAAAGTCAGTTTGGAGTACAGCCCCGTTTTCAGGTACGAGCGAAACCCCAGCGTGCGGGCGCTCAGGTTACCCAGTTCCGTAAACCCGTCGCCATCGTCGTCGTAAGCCGAGCGGTAGCGGGTTTGTCCGAATAAGTAAACGCCCGCCTTGTGGTCGTCGGTAACCAGCGAAGCGTTCAGGGTAGTGTTGTTGTCGGCCGCGCTCCCGCCTATCATCGTGAGCGAGTGCGCCAACTGCGCCGAGTTGCGTAACGGCTCTTTCGTGATGATATTGATAGTTCCGGCAATCGCCGACGAACCGAATAAAGCCGAGCCGCCGCCGCGCATGATTTCCACCCGCTCGATCATATTGGCCGGAATCTGCTCCAGTCCGTACACGCCGGTGAGGGCGCTGAAAATGGGGCGGCTATCTACCAATATCTGCGTGTACGGCCCTTCCAGCCCGTTGATACGCACTTGCTGGAAACCGCAGTTCTGGCAATTGTTCTCCACCCGCACGCCCGGCTGGAAATTCAGCCCTTCGGCCAGGCACGCCGCGTTCGTGGTTTCGAACAGCTTGCTGTCGAGCACATTCACCAGCGACGGAGCCAGCCGGCGCGTGGTTTCGTTCCGGTTGGCCGATACCACTACGGCGTCGAGGGCGATTTGGTCTTCTTCGGCCTCGAAGTTAATCTCCTGCGTTCTTCCTTTTTTCAACACCACGGCCTTCTCTACCGTTTTGTAGCCCAGCGATTTCATCACTAAAACGAACTTTCCTTCCGGCAGGTTCTTCAAATAATAATGGCCGCTCGCATCCGTGCTGGTTCCCAGCGTGGTGCCTTTTAAAAAGAGCGTGATAAAGGCGATATGCTCGCCTGTTTTCCGGTCTACCACATGGCCTACGATGTTGGCATCCGACGGGTTGAGCTCCGACTCTGTAGCCAGGAGGGTATAAGGGAGCGTCAATACGCATAAAAACAAATAGATAATTTTATTCATTGCTTACGTTCTTGATGTGGGTAAATAAAACACGGGTGCATTTTCTCTCCTTCCGGAAACAGGGTTCGCTTTCCGGCA
>DBGBSM010000497.1:0-9180 GCA_048468815.1 Parabacteroides sp. | reverse complement strand
ACATCGACACGGAGGTATATTACGCCGAACTGTCGTGGACGGCGCTGATGAAGGAAACCAAGTCGCACAAAGTGACGTTCGCCGACATTTCGAAATTCCCGGCGGTTAAACGGGATTTGGCGTTGCTGCTCGACCAGGGCGTTTCGTTCGCCGACGTGGAAAAGACGGCCTACGACTCGGAACGCAAACTGCTGAAAGACGTAACCCTGTTCGACGTGTACGAAGGCAAGAACCTGCCGGCAGGCAAGAAATCGTACGCCGTGAGCTTCTTCCTGCAAGACGAGGGCAAAACGTTGAACGACAAGCAAATCGAAGCCATCATGAAGAAGATACAAGGCAACCTGGAGCAGAAGCTCGGAGCGCAGTTGAGATAAATCATTCATTTACATAAACACAACGAACAAATATGGGAAGAGCGTTTGAATATCGCAAAGCGAGAAAGCTGAAACGGTGGGGAAACATGGCTCGTGTTTTTACGAAATTAGGAAAGGAAATCACCATCGCCGTAAAATCGGGCGGCGGCGACCCGGATACGAATCCCCGCCTCCGTGTGTTAATGCAGACGGCCAAGAAGGAAAACATGCCCAAAGACAACGTGGAACGGGCTATCAAGAAGGCCACCTCGAAAGACTTTACCGATTACAAGGAGATGAACTACGAAGGGTACGGCCCGTTCGGCATCGCCATTTTCGTTGAAACGGCTACCGACAACACCACCCGCACCGTAGCGAACGTACGGAGCTATTTTAACAAGCACGGCGGCTCGCTGGGCACCACGGGCAGCCTGGAATTCCTGTTCCAGCACAAGTGCGTGTTCCACATCGCCCCGAAAGAGGGCCTCTCGCTGGAAGACCTGGAACTGGAATTGATCGACTTCGGCGTAGACGAGCTCGACCAGGACGACGAGGAAATCGTAATCTACGGCGAGTTCGCACAGAATGCCGCCATTCAGAAATACCTCGAAGAGAACGGCTTCGAAATCACCGGCAACGAGTTCGTGCGCATCCCGAACGACACGAAAGAGGTAACGCCCGAGCAACGCGAGCAAATCGAAAAGCTCATCGAGAAGCTGGAAGACGACGAAGACGTGCAGAACGTATTCCACAACATGAAGGAAAGCGAAGAAGAAGAGGAAGCCTGATTCTTTTTCCGACCGAACGAATAAACAGTGCCGAAAGCCTGCCGGAGAGTATCCGCGCAGGCTTTCGCCGTTTAACAGCCCCGTTTCCGTACGCCGCCGGCATCCGGGTGGGCCGGCATACAGAGCGCCAGCACCGATAGCGGCGGCTGGCCGCGTTCGCCGCAGGCAACCCCGTTGCCGGGAAACAGGTAATATACTTCGTTCGTATCGTGTGGCGCTACACAAGTGAGTTGCATGGTGCTACACAGGTGAGTTGCGCCCCCTGCGTAAACCGGGAGAGAGCTCCGACGTGCCGTACCGCGGGCCGGCAACGCGCCCCGAAGCGCCGGATGCTTGCCGGGAGCTACCGCCGGGCTACGCCGGCTCTTCCTTTACCAGCTCCCCTACCGTGGCCTTCGCTTCGCGTATCAGGTCGGCCGGGGCGATTTTCAACTGGAGCCCCCGCTGCCCGGCACTTACATAGATAGAGGAGTATTCCCGGCAGGTAACATGAATATAGGTAGGAAAATGCTTCTTCATCCCGATAGGCGAACAGGCGCCGCGGAGATAGCCGGTAAGCGGCAGCAACTCTTTCATCGGAATGAGGTCGCAGCTCTTGTTGCCCGAGATTTTAGCGGCCGCTTTCAAATCCACCTCGCAAGCCCCGGGGATAATGCAAACGAAGAAACCGGTTTTATCCCCTTTCAGCACCAGGGTCTTAAACACCAGCGCCACGTTCTCGCCCAACTGCTCCGCCACATGCACGGCGCTCAAATCCCGTTCGTCTACCTCGTACGGCACCAATTCGTAACGCACGCCCGCCTTATCGAGCAAGCGCGCCGCATTCGTTTTCATTATTTTCATTGTTTCAGTCGATATAAGAACTTGTTGCCCGACGCACCGGACGAGGCGGGGTGAATCGGCCGCCGCCTTCGGACTATATAGCGGGTGCACGCTACGTAGCGTGCAATGTGCATGCCAGGTAGCGTGCAGTATGCATGCTAAGTAACGTGCAATGTGCATGCCAGGTAGCGTGCAACATGCGTGCTAAGTAGCGTGCATCGGACGATACGGCCGGAGCGGCTCGCCCCGCCGGGTGCAAAGAGGCTGTACGCAGCGCCGGACGCCGAACCGGACAAGCGTTTTAAAACGGCATCTCGTTCTTGTTGGCCGGCGCAAGGAAATCGGGCGCCTGGGGCGCTACGGGCGGCGCCTGCTGCCCGCTTCCGGCGGCGGCCATGCTGGAGGTGAACTCCTGTACCGGTATGTCTTCGTCTACATTCATAAACTTGGCGAACTCGCTCTTGAACCGCAGGCGCACATCCCCCACCGCACCGTTACGGTGCTTGGCGATGATGATTTCGGCCAGCCCGATGAGCGAATTGCCTTTTTCGTCTTCGGTAATCTTGTAGTATTCGGGGCGGTGGATGAAACAAACCATATCGGCATCCTGCTCGATGGCGCCCGATTCGCGGAGGTCGGCCAACTGCGGGCGCTTCCCTTCCACTCCCTGCCGCGCCTCGACGCCGCGGTTCAACTGCGACAGGGCGATGATGGGGATGTTAAGCTCCTTGGCGAGCCCTTTCAGCGAGCGCGAAATGGTACTTACCTCCTGCTCGCGGCTTCCGAAGTTCATCCCGCTCGCATTCATCAACTGGAGGTAGTCGATAATCAGGCACTTGATGCCGTGCTCGCGCACCAGCCGCCGCGCCTTGGTACGCAGCTCGAACACCGAAAGGCTCGGCGTGTCGTCTACATAGATAGGCGCGTCGTACAATTCCTTTATCTTGAAGTCGAGCTGTTCCCACTCGTAGGGAGCGAGCTGCCCGGTCTTGATTTTCTCGCCCGGAATCTCGCACACGTTTACAATCAACCGGTTCACCAACTGCACGTTGCTCATTTCGAGCGAGAACAACGCCACGGGGGTGTTGAAGTTCACGGCCATGTTCTTGGCCATCGAAAGCACGAAGGCCGTTTTACCCATGGCCGGACGGGCGGCGATAATGATGAGGTCGGAGTTCTGCCAGCCGGCCGTTATCTTGTCGAGCCCGTCGAACCCGGTGCGCAGGCCGCTCAACCCTTCCGTCTGGAGGGCGGCTTTCTGCAACAGTTCGATGGCGTCTTTAATCACGGGGTTAATCTGTACCACGTCTTTCTTTACGTTCCGCTGGGAAATTTCGAACAGCTTGCCTTCGGCTTCCTGCATCAAATCTTCCACGTCGATGGTTTCGTCGAACGCCTTGTTCTGAATCAGGGCGGTAAACGAAATCAACTCGCGCGCCAGGTACTTCTGGGCGATGATGCGGGCGTGATACTCGATGTGGGCGCTCGACGCCACTTTTTCGGTGAGCTGCGAGATGTAGAAGGCGCCTCCCACGGTTTCGAGGTCGCCCCGGCTTTTCAACTGCTGGGTAACCGTAAGCATATCCACCGGACGCTGGCTGAGCGCCAGGTCTACGATGGCGGCGTAAATCAACTCGTGCGCCTTTTCGTAGAAACATTCGGGTTTCAGAATTTCGCTTACCATGGAATAGGCATCCTTTTCCAACATCAACGCTCCTAAAACGGCTTCCTCCAATTCGCGCGCCTGGGGCTGCAGGCGCCCCAAATCCGGAACAACCGCCGCTTTCGGGCTGTTCCTGTTCGTATTTTTCTTACTTTCTGCCATGATAAATCTTAACCGCTTGCATGTTTCGGGGTTCAAAAGTAAGGCTTTTATTTCACATAACCCAACCGGAAGCGCTTGCGAATATGCAAAAAAACCAAAGGATTCTTACCGATACGGTATGCCTTTTCCGGCGCCGGATAGGGCGAAATCCGATTTATCTTTTTACTTTTGTTGCTTGTGTAGCACAAAATCAAACAACGACCGTATGATTTGTTTCCCGAATGCCAAAATAAACCTGGGGCTCCGCATCGTGGGCAAACGCCCCGACGGGTACCACGACATCGAAACCGTTTTTTATCCCGTTCCGCTGAAGGAAGCGCTCGAAATCGTGCCGGCCGGGCAGCTCGCGTTTACGCAAACGGGCATCCCGGTTGACGCCCCGGCGGAAAAGAACCTCGTAATGAAAGCCTACCGGTTGCTGGAAAAGCGGTACACGCTGCCGCCGGTAGCCATCCGGTTGCTCAAGGCGATTCCTTCGGGCGCAGGGCTGGGCGGCGGCTCGGCCGATGCAGCCTTCATGCTCCGGCTGCTGAACGATTTCTGTTCGCTGAACCTCCCGTCCGACGAACTCGAAGAGCTGGCCTCGGCGCTAGGGGCCGACTGCGCTTTCTTTATCCGGAACACGCCGGTATTCGCTTCGGGTACGGGCAACATCTTTACCCCCGCCGGCGTTTCGCTGAAAGGGTATTACTTGGGTATAGTGAAACCGGATATTTTCGTTTCCACGGCCGAAGCCTACTCGCAGGTTAAGCCGGCCGTTCCGGATACGTCGCTGGCCGAAATTATCGGCAGCCCGGTGGAAGCATGGAGCGGGCGGCTGGTAAACGATTTCGAAGCAAGCGTGTTCGCCCGGCACCCGGCTATCGGCGGAATCAAAGAGGCGCTGTACGAAGCGGGGGCCGTTTACGCTTCGATGTCGGGCTCGGGCTCGTCGGTATTCGGCTTGTTCGCCCGGCCTGTAGAACGGAACGGGCGGTTTCCCGGTTGCTACGTATGGCAAGGCGCCCTCGAATGATACTCGAAACTTCTATATTTTTACTATAACCATGAACAAGAAACTCTTTTTTTGCGCCGCCTTCCTGTCGATGCTTTTCTCGGTAACGGCAAGCGAAGTGAAAGTGATGCGGTACTTGCACGCCGGGCCGGTAAACGTGGTGCGTCCGGTACTGGCCGACACGGTGAATGTAAACGGGCAGCGGTTCGAAACCGGCGACTTGCTGAAAACCGGTATTTCGTTCCGGGCGGTTACCGGTAGCTCCGAAGTGATAAACGCCGATACGGCCGGATATGCCGTATCGCCAGGGAACGGCAACGAAGCCGGGCTGCATCTGTTCGGTTTTTACTTGCATACCGACCGCTACGTGAAAGGTACGCTCGAAGTAAGCGGGCCGGGTATGTTCGAAGTGTACGTGAACGGAAAAAAGGAAGCGACCAAAACCGGTTTGGAAAAGTCGTTCGCGCAAGCGGGGAGCGCTTCCGTACCGCTCGATATGGAGCCTTACCGGTACGAGGTGGTGGTAAAGTACCTGGCGGTGCCCGACAGCCTTAACGAAGCGGCCGTGAAAGCTTCGTTCCGGACGGAAAAAGATGCGCGTATAACGGCCACGACGAGCCCCGAAAAGAACTATTCGCTTACCGACATGCTCGACGGAACGAACTTCCGGGGAATCGCTCTCTCGCCTGACGGCCGATACGCTATCGTGAATTATGCCGAAACGTTTCCGGGGGGCAAAACGGCGGCGTATACGGAAGTAATCGAAACGGCTACGGGCCGCGTATGCATGCGGCAAACGGGCGATGCGGCCCGGGCGAAATGGATGCCGGCGAGCAACCGGATGTATTATACGCGGCAGGGCATGCAGGGGAAAGAGCTGGTTACCCTCGACCCCGCAACGCGGCAGGAAACCGTGCTGAGCGAAGCATTGCCCGACGGGTATTTCAACTTCGCGCCCGACGAAACTTTCCTGCTGTACTCGGTACAGCAAAAAGGGCCGGAAGAAAAGAAAGACCTGATTCGGGTAATCGAGCCCGACGACCGGCAACCGGGCTGGCGCAACCGGTATTTCATCTATAAATACGATTTGAAGAACGGGCTGTTCGAACAGCTTACGTTCGGATATACCACGACGCGCCTGAACGACGTTAGCGCCGACAGCCGGTATATCTTGTTCAGCACCAGCCGGCGGGAGCTTACCTCGCGCCCGTTCAGCCGCGGTTCGCTGTACAGGATGGATTTGCACACCATGCGGGTGGATACGGTTTGGGAGGCCGAAAAGTTCCTGTACGGCGCTTCCTTTTCACCCGACGGCAAGCAACTGCTGATACAGGCGCCGGGCGAGGCGTTCGGCGGCATCGGGCTGAACATCGCCGAAGGGCAGCAAAGCAACTCGTACGACAACCAGTTGTTCCTTATGAACCTGGCCGACAAAAAGGTAACGCCGCTCACGAAGGATTTCGACCCGAACGTGTTAGAAGCCACCTGGAACAGATACGACAACCGGATTTACTTTACGGCCGAAGACCGCGATTACCAGTCGGTGTTCCGCTGTAATCCGGCCTCCGGCAAAATCACGCAGTTGAAGGTGGAGGAAGAGGTGATTTCGGGCACTTCGCTGGCGGAGAAAGCGCCGCTGTTGTTGTATTACGGACAAAGCGTGTCGAATGCCAACCGGTTGTATGCGTACGACCTGAAGAACGGCCAGTCACGCTGCCTGGCCGACCTCTCGGCCGAACGGCTCGAAAACGTGCGGTTGGGCGAAGTGCACGACTGGAATTTCACGTCGGCCGACGGAACGACCGTAACCGGCCGGTATTACCTGCCGCCTCATTTCGACCCGGCAAAGCAGTATCCGATGATCGTATATTATTACGGAGGAACCTCTCCTACCAGCCGGTTGCTCGAACACCGCTACTCGATGCATTTATACGCGGCGTTGGGGTATGTGGTGTACACCCTCAACCCGAGCGGTACCACCGGATTCGGACAGGAGTTCGCCGCCCGGCACGTGAATGCGTGGGGCAAGGTAACGGCCGACGAGATTATCCGCGGCACGGAACTGTTCTGCGAGGAGCATCCGTTCGTGAACAAGCAAAAAATAGGGTGCATGGGCGCTTCGTACGGCGGATTTATGACGCAGTACCTCCAGACGCGTACGGATTTGTTCGCGGCCGCCGTTTCGCATGCGGGCATCAGCTCGATTGCGAGCTATTGGGGCGAAGGGTACTGGGGCTATTCGTACAGCCAGGCGGCCAGCGCGGACAGCTATCCGTGGAATAATCCGGAATTGTATACGAAGCAGAGCCCGTTGTTCAATGCCGACAAAATCAATACACCGCTGCTGCTCCTGCACGGAAATGCGGATACGAACGTACCTATCGGCGAAAGTATCCAGCTATTCACGGCACTCAAGCTGCTGGGCAAAACCGTGGAATTCGTACAGGTGGACGGTGAAAACCACGGCATCGTAGGATACGAGAAACGGATCGGCTGGAACAATACCATTTTCGCCTGGTTCGCCAAATGGCTGAAAGACGAACCGGAATGGTGGAGCGCGCTGTATCCGGAAAGGAACTTATAATCGCTGTCAGTACCCGGAGTGGCCCGACAAGTATACAACAAAAGAAGGTGAACACACAGACACGGTAACACAGAGAATGGAGTATGAGCCATTTCTCCGTCTCTCGATTCTCTGTTTCCGTTCTTTTTCTTCCTCTTTTTATCGGATGAAGCGCTTGTCGGGCAATCTCACGGGATAGCTTGCTTTTTCGGACGTCTTCGCCCGGTTATTCGTTTAAACTTTTAAGCTCGTTTGCTTATGAAACAACTGTACAGCATCGGAATCATCGCCCTGCTCGCTTTGTCGGCCGGTATTTTCCCGGCGTGCCATGCGCCGAAAGGCGAAACGGCGACGGAGGATTCTACGCAAGTAGACCTACCCCAAATCCGGGAAAAAGGGGAAATAACGGCTATCACCCTGTATAGCTCTACCTCGTATTTCCAGTACAAAATGGAGAATATGGGATACGAATACGAGCTTATCCGGGCGTTTGCGCGCTCGCAAGGGCTGAAGCTGAACATCAAGGTGGCGGAAAACGTGACGCGCCTCACGGAAATGCTCGAAAACGGGGAGGGCGACGTGATTGCTTATCCCATCACCATCACGAGCCAGAACAAAAAGGAACTGTTGTTCTGCGGCCCGGTTCAAACCACCAGCCAGGTCGTGGTGCAACGGGCCAACAAAGGGGATACCCTGCTTACCGACGTAACCCAACTGATTGGCAAGCAGGTCGTGGTAAAGCACGGCAGCCCCTCGCACGACCGGCTTATCAACTTGAACACAGAATTGGGGGGCGGCATCCTGATCGAAGACATCCAGAAAGACAGCGTTACCACCGAAGACCTGATTGAAATGGTTTCCAAAGGGAGCATCCCCTATACGGTAAGCGACGAGGCGACGGCCAAGCTGAATAAAACGTATTTCTGGAATATCGACATCGGACTAAAAATCAGCTTCCTGCAACGCTCGGCCTGGGCCGTACGCAAAAGCAGCCCGTTGCTGGCCGAGGCTATCGACCGGTGGATAAACGAAAAGGCCAGCCTTCCGGCCTACCGGGCGATTAACAAACGGTATTTCGAATTGAGTAAGAAACCGCTGCAAATTCCGTTGCCGGATATAAAGAACGGCGTTATTTCCCCCTACGACGAGTTGTTCAAAAAGTATGCCTCGCTGATCGGCTGGGACTGGCAATTGCTGGCGTCGATTGCATACCAGGAATCGCATTTCGACCCGGATGTGGTTTCGTGGGCCGGAGCCGAAGGGTTGATGGGGATTATGCCCGGCACGGCCAGGGGGCTCGGCGTTACCCCGCACGAACTGAAAGAGCCGGAAACCGCCATCCGTACCGGAGTGGAATGTCTGCGACGCTTCAACCAGGGGTTCTCGGCCGTAAACGACCCGCAGGAAAAAATCAAGTTCACCCTGGCATCGTACAACGCCGGTATCGGCCACATCTACGATGCCCGGAAATTAGCGGAGAAGTACGGGAAAAACCCTGCCGTATGGTACAACAACGTAGAAGATTATATCCGCTTGAAACGAGACCCGCAGTATTACAACGACCCCGTTTGCAAGCACGGCTACCTGCGGGGAACGGAAACTTACAATTACGTACGGGAAGTGCTGACGCGGTACGAATACTATAAAGAGCACACCCGCTGAAAAAGACCGGACGCTCTATGTGCGCCGGATGCCTGTAACTAATCTTATCTTATTCGATGCGATAGTATCCGGAACGCCGGCAAACGGCCGGGCCGGCATAAAAAAATCCGTTCTATTCTCACGAACGGAACGGATCACTAATCTAACTTAAAATCTAATACCATGAAAAACAC
>DBGBSM010000496.1:0-2133 GCA_048468815.1 Parabacteroides sp. | reverse complement strand
AAATAAATAGTTGAAAGCAATTTGTTTTTTCTCCCTGCAAATAAGGAAAAAAATAACCGGTTAAAAAAGCAATAAAACGGTAAAAATCAACGCATTTCAATGAAGCTCAATATCATTACCAGTAGGCAAACCGGTTATAGGAGTGGTATAGGCACCCGGCGTTGTACACAAAGTACCGGCAGGAGCATTCTGAAGATTCCCATTATTCAGTTGGGGGTCCGGCTCATGCTTCAAGGCTTTTGCTACCCTGTTTTCGGGAATATTGAATTCGCCGTTAAACGTATTGCTCCAGGTAAGCCAAAGCTGGTTGAAGGCGACTCCTTTTTTAACGGCTCCCTCTTTCGTATAAAATCGCGTGCGGTCGGTCATTTCGGACAAATGGTTCCTTACACACATAAACCGGGCGCCTTCACCGGCCAGTTTGGTGTGGGCGTCCCAGGCGACAGGCGTAGCGGCATTCGTTGCTTGCAACAATTTTTGCTTGCCTGTGTCTTCATGTACATTCGAATAGGTAAGGGGCGGTAAAGGGGCTTGCATAAACATGGTGGCTGTATGCTCGCTATTAGCCGTATCCTTCACTTCGGTTACATAGCCATGATTATAATTGCCGAAATGGTAAGTGGTTTCCATACTTTTATTATGGTGTTGTGCGTTCTGGTACTCGCCTTTGATACGCACCAAAAACGAATCGATCGACGTCACTCTGGCAGTATTGAATTGCCTCCTTACATTTGTCCACGTAAAATTTTTGACCTTATCCCCGATTTTCCCGGCTCTTTTAGCGATAGATTCAAGTGCTTTCGCTTTGTCACCATAATTAAAGTCGTCAGTATTGTCTTCGAAAAGGACTCCTTGCTCAGGAGTATTTTCGGGAGTGCCCAGAGCATTCCGGAACCATACGTTTCCTACGCCGGCGTTATAAAGATAGTTTAACCCGTCAGTGGCCGGATTCATGGAACGCCGCTGGAGTGTGTCGCTGCATAGCGGAACAGCATGCGAAATTTCCCGGATGTTCTTAATGCATCGGAGTAACGGATTGTTGCGGTTATCTTCGACCGGACGCAGTACATTTTTGCGGTTATCGACCATTTGAACCGCCGGATGCGATTGCCGTACCGGCCGGATTACATGCGATTGATTTTCCCGGTTAACCTGTTCGGATTCCATAGTGGTAGGGATTTGCTGTTTATCGTTCGCTTCTTTACCCCGCGGGCTGTTCATCCTACAGCAAATATAAGGAAACGAACGGAAAGGACAAAAATAAAAGGCTTTTTATGACCAGAATAGAAGTCATATCTTTCCTCTTCTTTGGCATATTGGAAAAGTTGTATTACTCTTGTATGTACCAATATTGGTACACAATTAAAAAGATAACGGTATGATACAAGTAACATCCCGGGAATTCCGTGACAAACAGGCTTCCTTGTTTAAGCTGGCTGATAGTGGTGAACAAGTGGTTATTAAACGCAGAGGAAAAGTGTCGTATATGCTTACTCCCGTTTATGATAGCGATTTTGTTGTTACTCCCGAACTGGAAGAAAGGTTGAAAGAGGGACGCTGGGAATATCAGGAAGGTAAAACAATTTCTTGCAAAAATGCAGAAGAAGCTGTGAAATTTCTTGAATCTTTATGAGTTACAAGATAGATTTCACACCAAGTGCAAAGAAAGTGTTGGATAGATACAAAAAATCCAATCCTACAGCCTTCAAAAAGGTTATCCGGCTCATGCCGGAGCTCGAACAACATCCCCGCACGGGTACCGGGCATCCGGAACTCTTGAAATCAGGCGAATCTATAACCTATTCCAGGCGTATTACAGCCCATGACCGATTAATTTACGACATATATGAAGAAGAGTTTTAACCATAGAAGGACATTATAGTGATAAATAACATAACCTTAATACAGCGCAGTTTCCTTACTTTCAAAAAGTCAAATTTCCGGGATTAGTTTCCATACGTAACATCAGATAATACGCTGAACCATTATTTTTCGCGATTTTCAGCAATCGAATCGGAGAAGAGCACAATAAACTATTTTGGCGGAATATATAAAATAAAAACGGAAGCACACCTTTATATTATAAAGCAGGTGTGCTTCCGTTTATCTATAATTTTATTCTTTGCCGGATTG
>DBGBSM010000495.1:0-5385 GCA_048468815.1 Parabacteroides sp. | reverse complement strand
GGAAAACAACGATGAAAACCAAAGATTTTTTTAAGCGCCGGATTATCCGCCTGCACCCGATGGTGGTGCTGGGAGCCGTTTTAGGCGCTATTACGTTTTGCCTGCAAGGCTCGGTAAAATGGGACGGCTCGTACGTTCCTTTCATCCTGGTGATAGTCGCTCTGCTACTCTCCGTTTTCCTGATTCCGGCCCTACCGGGTTCGGGCGCCGAAGTGCGCGGCAACGGCGAAATGTATCCGTTGAACGGTCCGAGCTGGTCGTTGTTTTTCGAATACATCGGGAATATCCTGTACGCTTTGTTTATCCGACGGATGTCGACCAAGGCGTTGAAGGTGCTGGTGGCGCTGGCGGCAATCGGACTGGCTTCGTTCGCCATCTTCAACTTCTCGGGCGCCGGCCATCTGGGAGTGGGCTGGTCGCTGTCCGACTATAACCTGCCCGGCGGATTCCTGCGGGTATTATTCTCGTTTTCCGCAGGGCTGCTGATGTCGCGCATTTTCAAACCGGTGAAGATACGGGGCGCTTTCTGGATATGCACGTTAGTTATCGTGGTTTTGCTTTCCATGCCGCATATCGGCGGCGCCGAATCGCCGTGGATGAACGGCATATACGACTCGGTATGCGTAATCCTGATTTTCCCCTTCCTGGTATACCTGGGCGCCTCGGGACAAACTACCGACAAAAACTCTTCCCGCATTTGTAAGTTCCTGGGCGACATTTCTTATCCGGTGTACATCGTTCATTATCCTTTTATGTACCTCTTCTACGCCTGGATATGGGCCGAAGAGCTTACTTTCGCAAAAACCTGGCCGGTAGCGGTGGGATTGTTCTTCGGAAACATCCTGCTGGCTTATCTCGCCCTGAAGCTGTACGACGAGCCTGTACGGAAATGGTTGAGCAAAAAATACCTGGCTAAGAAAAAATAATCGTATCTTTAGGCTCCGGACCACAATACATGACAAAAATCGATTTCAGAAGAAAAAGGACAGCCGTTACCTATTCCGCTCTGAAAAGTACCGGCCCCGTCGTATGGACCCCCGGGCCTCGGGCGATGAGTGTAAAGCAGACCGGCTGAAAAAGAGCGTTAAAAAAGCCACGCTGTTTGCACTTCCAAAGGAAGCGAGGTCGGGGCTTTTAGCGAACGAAAGCCGGAATGCAGCGAAGCAGACGTGGCCCTTGACCTTTTTTGCTTCGATTTTTACATACATCCCGCCCGCCCGGCACTATCCGAACAAGTTCGGCTACTGCCTCGCTTATCGGGATTTTGGGTCGAGCAAAAAAATGAAGACCGCCGGCAGGCGCCTTCGCGGCGAGCGAATAAGAAATTTTTGTCATGTACAGAGGGCTCCGGACATGAAATACAGGCTTTTCACGCTAAAACATCAGTAGGTATATGAAAATGACAAATGGTAAAAAATCGCTGGGTGCATGGGTGGCAATCGCCGCATGCGCCTGGGTATGCGGTACGCTTTCGGCTCAGGAGGCCGGTTTCGATTTATCGGCTCAACGGTCGGAAGCCCAGCACGTGCCGCCCGTACCGGGTAAGAAACTCGACCACCGGGGAATCGTTATCAACCCGACGCCTCACAAACTGGTCTTGAACGAAAACGGCAAGCTCGCTATTTCGGGCGGCGTATCCCTGAAAGACAAACAGGGAAAGTTCGCCGGCGACCTGGGCTTCCTGCCCGCCGGCAAAAAAGGAGCGAAACTTTCTATCGATTTCGGGCCTAAAGTTGCCGCCAAACAGGGAGTAAAAGAATTATCGGGCGCCTATGCGCTGCGCATCGACGGCAAAGGCATAACGATTACCGGCTACGACGAAAAGGGTGCCTTCTACGGCATCCAGACGCTCAGGCAACTGGTGGAAAGCCCGGCTGCCGCTACGGGCGAATTGCCGTGGCTCGAAATCAACGATTACCCGGATCTGCCGTACCGGGGCGTGGTGGAGGGATTTTACGGAGCTCCCTGGTCGCACGAAGTAAGGATGTCGTTGATCGATTTTTACGGTAAGTTCAAAATGAACAGTTACTTGTACGGTCCGAAAGACGACCCCTACCACAGCAGTCCGAACTGGCGGCTTCCGTATCCGGAAAAAGAAGCCGAAAACATCCGGGAGCTGATACAGGCGTGCCGCCGCAACCGGGTGGATTTCGTATGGGCCATCCATCCGGGGAAGGATATCCAATGGAACGAGGAAGATTACCGAAACCTGGTAAACAAGTTCAACCGGATGTACGACCTCGGCGTACGGGCTTTCGCGGTTTTCTTCGACGACATCGAGGGCGAAGGTACCAACCCGGTAAAACAAACGGAATTGCTGAACCGGCTCACGAACGACTTCGTGAAAGCGAAGGGGGATGTTTCGTCGCTCACCGTTTGCCCCACCGATTACTCCAGGCTGTGGGCGAACCCTACGCCGCAGGGCAGCCTGGCCATCTACGGCAAAACGCTCGACCCGTCGGTGGAGGTATTCTGGACGGGCGACGTGGTATGCAGCGACCTTACCCGCGAAACGATGGACTGGGTGAACTCCCGCATCAAGCGGCCGGCGTATTTCTGGTGGAACTACCCGGTTACCGACTACGTGCGCCACATCATCCTGCAAGGGCCTGTGTACGGCCTCGACACTTCGCTGGGCGCCGCCGAGCTTTGCGGCATAGCCAGCAACCCGATGGAACACGGCGAGGCGTCGAAGCTGGCGCTGTACGGCGTGGCCGATTACACCTGGAATACGAGTGCCTATAATCCGATAGACAACTGGGAACGGGGGCTCGGCGAGCTGATGCCGCAGGCCCGGGAGGCGTACCGCACGTTCGCCATCCATTCGGCCGACACAGAAACGGGCTATCGCCGCGACGAGTCGTGGGAAACGAAAACGTTCGGGCTCGACGGATGGACGGACGAAGCGTTCGAGGCGCTCCGCGAAGAGTTCGACAAGGTGGAAAAAGCGCCGGGGGAAATAGAGCAGGGTTGCTCCAACCGGTTGTTGGTAGAGGAGCTGCGTCCGTGGCTCGTAGAGTTCGGTAAGCTGGGCACGCGGGGAAAACGGACGTTGGAACTGATGCGGCTTTACCGCTCGGGCGAAGACGATGCTGCTTTCTGGAATAAATATGTACAAAACCGGATGAGCGGGGAAGACCGGAAAAGCTACGAAGCGCACAAGTCGGGCACGTTGAAGCTCCAGCCGTTCTACGAGAACGTGATGGACGATATGGGGCACCGGTTCCTGAAAAAATTATCGGGCGAGACGCCGATGGATTATAAGGGAATCGGCTCGTTCAAGAATGCGGGGACAACGTTGAGCAAGCTGATGTTCGACCGGGATTCGGCTACTTATTATACTTCCGCGATGTCGCAAAAGGCGGGCGACTGGATAGGCGTAGACCTGCGGGACGTAAGGGAGGTTTCGGAAGTGCATATTTTACAGGGCCGCAACTCGGTAGACGACGTGGATTACTTCGACCATGCCGTACTGGAATATTCGGCGGACGGAAAAACATGGAACCCGCTTACGGGGGCGCTTGAAAAGCAATACGTTATCACCTGGTGCGGCAAACCGGTACAAGCGCGGTACGTACGGCTCAAACGACTCGAATCGGCCCGCAAGAACTATGCTTCCGTACGCTCGTTCGAAGTGAATCCGCTCCGGGCGGAGAACCTGGGTTTCGGGCTGAAGGCGGAAGATGCTCAACAGGCGCTCTACGCTTTCGACAAACGCCCGGATACGTCTTACGCCAATCAGGGGACGCTTGCTTTCGAAGTGGCTCCGGGTGTAAAGGGGTACACGGTACTGATGAACGGGGTGCCTTCCGGCGGTGCGAAATTCAGGCAACTGGCCGCAAGCGGCACGGTACTAAGCGAAACGGTAATGGATACACCCTTCTTTAAAGCCGAACTGGCCGACGGGGCTACCGAAGTGCAAATAGAGGGTGCGGCGGAAATCGTAGAGATTATTCCCGTACGCGAGTAAGCAGAGTTTCCTTTCTACTCTGAGAAACTGACAAAATAGAAAATCAAGGGGCTGTCCAAAAAAGTAAACTGCACCCCAAAAGTCAGACAAAAACTTTAGGAGTGCAGTTCAAAAGTAGGACAGCCCCTTTATAATTCAAAGCGTTTCTTCGCCGATACGATTTAAGTACGGAAACGAAAAGCGCTTTTCCTTCTATCGGTTTCTCACACGTCCTTTTCCTCCAGCAACTTCTTCATCCGCATCAACGCTTCCACATAATAGTAATCGGCATAGCTCAGCGGCACATCCACTTCCGAGCCGCTCGGGAAACTGCCCGTAGAATGCATCAACGCGAAATTGCAATTCGTACCCTTCGCAGCCAGGTATTCCGGCGAAGTAAGCGAACGGATTTGCTGTTCCGCCATATCCAGACACCGTTTTCCGAAATCATCCTTCGTAAGCTGGCTCAATTCGATAAACGCCGAAGCCATCACCGCAGCCGCCGAGGCATCGCGCGGCGTGTCGGGTATACCCGGGGCGTCGAAATCCCAGTACGGCACCTTGTCGGCCGGCATGTTCGGATGGTTCATGATGTACTCGCCTACACGGCGCGCATGCGTAAGATACTCCGGCTTACCCGTTTCGCGGTACATCATCGTATACCCGTACAACGCCCAAGCCTGCCCTCTCGACCAGGCCGATTCGTCGGCGGCACCCTGATGCGTTTGCTTTACGTGCGGCACACCCGTAATCGTATCGTACGATACCACGTGGTAGCAACTGTAGTCGTCGCGGAAATGATTTTTCATCGTTACATCGGCGTGCGACTCGGCCATCTTCCGGAAACGCTCGTCGCCCGTAGCTTTCGACGTCCAGGTAAACAACTCCAGGTTCATCATGTTGTCGATAATCACCGGAAACTGCCAGATTTTCTTGTTGAAATCCCACGAACGGATAGCACCCACCACCGAGTCGTACCGCGTAGCGAGCGAGTTAGCCCCCGTAACCAGCACATCGCGGTAGGCCGGCTCCTGCGTAAGCCGGTAGCCGTTGCCGTAGCTGCAATTCAACATAAAGCCCACGTCGTGGCTGTACGTAACGTTCTTTACCTCTTCCACCCGCGCCGTATACTGTTCGGCATACTTCTTCAACTCGGGAGTAGGATTATTTTCATACAGGTACCAAAGCTCTCCGGGGAAAAAACCGCAACACCACCAATGGTAATCGCTGGTTTCGAGCTGCCCGTCTTTCCCGATGGTTTTAGGGAGCTGCCCTTCCGCTTCTTCGAGCGACTTCGCCATCAGAAGCGCCTGCTCCGTGGAAGCTTCCAGCCCCCTGTTCACGACATCCGCCAACGGCTCGGCAGCCCGGTCGGTACACGCGGCACACAACAGCGCCGCCGAAAAGAAAGATAAAACTTGTTGTTTCTTCATGGA
>DBGBSM010000494.1:0-2422 GCA_048468815.1 Parabacteroides sp. | reverse complement strand
GGGTACGAACGGGTATGGATGGACGTCTGTGCCGAATGGCAGCAACGCCTGGAACCTGTACTTCAACTCCGGGAATGCATACATGAACAACAACAACAACCGTACTAACGGTTTCCCTGTTCGGTGCGTGCAAGCCTCTGCCCCTGTGTTTGCTCTTTTCTTCCCCGCCTCCGGGTACCGGTACAACAGCAATGGCACGCTCAATTATTCGGGTACGAGCGGGTATGGATGGACGTCTGTGCCGAATAGTGGCAGCGCCTGGCGCCTGAACTTCTACTCCGGGAATGCGAGCATGGGCAACGACGGCCGTACTTACGGTTTCCCTGTTCGGTGCGTGCAAGCCTCTGCGCCTATAATTGCTTTTTTACAAAAAGACATCAAGCAAATACGGTATCGACGAGAGTCCGGCAAGGCCAGTCTTTGCCGGAGAGGTCGAGCAGATTCAGTAACCCGCTTAAAGCATAAGTTATCCGCAAGCCGGTATTCGTTGTCTTGCGCAGCTTTGAGCTATTTAAATCCGTTTATAAAGATACCGGTGCTCAAACGCCCTTGTTTTTATAAACATTCCAGCGGTTACTTCATTTTCTTCCCCGCCTCCGGGCTCCGGAACAACAGCAATGGCACGCTAAGCAATTCGGGTTCGAACGGGTATGTATGGTCGTCTGTGCCGAACAGCAGCAACGCCTACAACCTGTACTTCAACTCCGGGAATGCGTACGTGAACAACAACAACCGTAATAACGGTTTCACTGTTCGGTGCGTGCAAGCCTCTGCTGCCGTATTTGCTTTTTATTGTTATGAGTATTCGTTTATTAATGATTCGTTATGTTACTGGAAGACATTTTTACCGCTTACTACGACGCCCGGCGCCATAAGCGGAATACGAAAAGCCAGCTTTTGTTCGAGATAAACCTGGAGGAGAACCTGATGTCGTTGTACGACGAAATCGCCGGAAAACGATATGCCGTAGGGCCTTCCACGTGCTTTATGACCCATGTCCCGGTAAGGCGCGAAGTGTTTGCCGCCGGGTTTCGCGACCGGGTGGTGCATCACCTGCTGTATAATTACATCGGGCCGTTGCTGGAACGTAACTTCATTTACGATGCCTACTCGTGCCGGGTAGGGAAGGGCACCCTGTTCGGGGTGCAGCGCCTCGAACATCATATCCGGAGCTGCTCGCAGAACTACACCCGGCCTTGCTATATCCTGAAGCTCGATATACAGGGGTATTTTATGAGTATCGACCGCGACCGGCTTTACCGGATTACCGTAGATATGCTTCGTAAGTATGAAAACCGGATAACGCCGGGCGGCGAGAAGTGGAAGGATACGTACGAGTACGATTGCTGCATGTACCTGCTGCCGCTCATTATTTATAATAACCCGGTGCTGAACTGCGTCCGGCGGGGCAGCGAGCGCGATTGGGACGGCTTGCCTCCTTCCAAAAGTTTGTTTCATTCGCCCGAGGGCTGCGGCCTCCCGATAGGCAATCTTACTTCGCAGTTGTTCAGCAACGTGTACCTCAACGACATGGACCAGTATGTGAAGCGTACGTTGAAATGCCGCCATTACGGGCGGTATGTAGACGATTTTTACCTGGTTCACGAAAGTAAGAGGTATTTGATGGAACAGAAAAAACTTATCGAGGTTTACCTGCGCGACGTGTGCAAATTGCAACTTCATCCGGCCAAAGTGTATTTGCAGGATTACGGGAAAGGGGTTACTTACCTGGGTGCTACCGTAAAGCCTTACCGGCGTTATGCGGGGCGGCGTGTGGTAGGCAACTTCAAGAAGCTCCTTTCGGCCTGGCATACGCGGCTGGCGGTTGTCGGTACGCCCGATAAGTCGGATTTGCATGCGATGCGCGCCTCGGTGAATTCGTATCTGGGTTTGCTCAAGCATTACCGTTCGTACCGGTTGAAGAAGAACGTATTCGGGCGTCCGAACCGGATTTTCGAGTACGGGTATCTCACGGGCGGTATGCAAATGTATTGTTTATCACATAAATATCTATAGGATTTAAGATTATATAAACTCTTTGAACTGATGAATAAAAAAGAACTTGTATCGGATGTTTCCCGTCAGTGCGGAAAGTCGCAACGGGAAACGCGTGTATTCCTCGACGCTTTTATGGAAGTGTTGCAGGAGAAGATCGGGATGGAAGAAACGGTGGAACTGATGGGCTTCGGAACTTTCCACCCGTGGAACCAATCGGCCCGGATGGCCCGTAATCCGCGAACGAAGGAACCTTATCCGTTAGCGCCGCGGTTGTCGGTTAAATTCAAGCCCGGGAAAAACTTTTTGAAACGGATTAATAAATAAGTCCGGTCGAAGGGTGTAGGGGGAGTGTCCGAAAAAGGATACTCCCTTTTTTTGTGTTGTTCTTGTTGTTTCTACGCACGTAGTTACGGAAATCATGCTC
>DBGBSM010000493.1:0-4800 GCA_048468815.1 Parabacteroides sp. | reverse complement strand
CCTTGAGTTGGAAACGGTTGTCGCCCAGCAACAGGTTCTGGTGTTGGGAATGGATGTCGATCAGCCGACTTCCCAGCTCTTTCAAAATAGCGAGCGATACCGGCGAATCGTTCACGAATGCCCTGGATTTACCGGATGCGTGCAATTCGCGCCGCAAAATACAGTTTTTTTCGTCGTATTCCAGGTCGTTCTTTACAAAGAAACCTTCCAGGTTATACAGCGAAACATCGAAGGTAGCTTCGATAATACATTTATCGGAATCTTTCTTTATGCTTTTTCCGTCGGCCCGGGCGCCTAACACCAACGATAAGGCTCCCAGGATAATGGATTTACCTGCTCCTGTTTCGCCGGTAATCACCGATAATCCTTTATCGAACGCAATATCCAGGTTATCGATCAATACAAAGTTTTGTATAAATAAAGATTTCAGCATAGTATCGAATTTAGTTCTGCACGCTATTTCAAACGGGAGGCCAGTTGCGCTACGATGTCTTCCGCCACGGCCTGTTTGCTTTTCAACGGATAGGCGGTTACGCCGCCTGCATGATCGAGAATGGTAATTTTATTGGTATCGCAACGGAAGCCGGCGCCTGCGTCTTCCAACGAATTCAGAACGATGAAATCGAGGTTTTTCTTTTTCAGTTTTTCCGCAGCGTACGTTTGTGCGTTGTGCGTTTCGAGTGCGAACCCGACCAATACCTGGCCGGACTGCTTCACGGCTCCCAGCGAAGCGGCGATATCCTGATTCGGAATCAACTGCAAGCAGAGGTCTTCTTCCGATTCCCGCTTGATTTTTTCCGTAGCTTGCCGGGCCGGACGGTAATCGGCTACAGCGGCGCACAACACGGCGGCATCCGTTTCCGGGAAAACAGTCATGGCTTCCCGGTACATTTCCCCGGCGCTTTCCACATCGATACGCCGGATGTTCGGATGACGGACGGCAAGTGTCACCGGGCCGGCAATCAGCGTTACGTCGGCACCTTGCGCGGCGCAAGCTTCGGCTATGGCAAAGCCCATTTTACCGGAAGAATAATTTCCGATAAACCGCACCGGGTCTATCTTTTCATAGGTAGGGCCGGCCGTTATCATCACCTTTTTTCCGGCCAAGGTACCTGCGGAAGTAAAGAAATCTTCCAGTACCCCGATAATTTTATCCGGTTCCTCCATCCGGCCTTTTCCTACCAAGTGACTGGCCAGTTCACCCTCGCCCGGCTCGATAATGTGGTTTCCGTAAGCCCGGAGCGTATCCAGGTTCCGCTGGGTAGCCGGATGGGCGAACATATCCAAATCCATAGCGGGAGCTACGAATACCGGGGCTTTCATCGAAAGATAGGTGGTGATAAGCATATTGTCGGCAACCCCGTTGGCCATTTTCCCGATGGTGGACGCGGTAGCCGGAGCGATTACCATCGCATCGGCCCACAAACCTAAATCCACATGGCTGTTCCAGGTGCCGTCGCGGTTGGAGAAAAACTCGCTTATCACCGGCTTGCTCGTTAAAGCGGATAAGGTAATCGGCGTAATGAACTCTTTGCCGGCAGGGGTAATCACCACCTGTACCTCCGCTCCTTTTTTTACCAGGCCGCGAATCAGATAAGCCGCTTTGTAAGCGGCGATGCTTCCGGTAATGCCCAATACGATTTTCTTGCCCTGCAACATATTACATTCTCGATAACATGATTTCTTTTGCTACTTGCCAGTCGATTCGGCCGTACTCGCCTAACTTCCAACCCATCCTTTTGAGCGGCTCTACCAACCCGTCGATATCGGATTCTTTTATTCCGTATTCGCTCAGGCGGGTTTTCAGCCCCATCTTACGGAAAAACAGCTCGATTTCATCGATGGTTTTCCGGGCTTTTTCTTGGGCTGTTCCCTCGGAAACGCCGAAAAGGATTTCACCAGCACGCACTAATTTGGCTTCTTTTTCTTTCCGGAAATGCGCAAGCACGCCCGGTAAAAGCACGGCCAACGTTTGCGCATGGTCCAAACCGAACCGAACAGTCAGGGCATACCCCATCCGGTGGGAGCTCCAGTCTTGGGGAACTCCGCACCCGATCCAGCCGTTCAAGGCATTGCTCGCCGCCCACATCAGGTTGGCGCGCACCTCGTAGTCGGTGGGATTCGAAAGCGCCTTGGGCCCTTCCTCCACGATCGTTTTCATCAGGCTTTCCGCAAAGTAATCCTGCACCTTGGCATTTACCGGATAAGTGAGGTACTGCTCCGCTACATGAATGAACGAATCCACTACGCCGTTCGCCACCTGGCGAGCCGGCAACGAATAGGTTACTTCGGGATCGAGAACGGCAAACCGGGGGAACACTTCCGGAGTCATGAACATCAGTTTCTCCGCCGTTTCGGCACGGGAGATAACCGCACGCTCGTTCGTTTCGGAACCGGTTGCGGAAAGCGTAAGAACCACTCCTATCGGAAGCGCCTTTTTCACGGCTGCCTTCTTAGCTAAAATGTCCCACGGCTCACCGTCGAACAACGAAGCCGCCGCGATAAACTTGGTAGCGTCTATCACCGAACCGCCGCCGACGGCTATCAAATAGTCGATATTTTTTTCTTTAACCCGTTCTACGGCACGCATACAAGTAGCATACTGCGGATTCGCTTCGATACCGCCGAACTCGGCATATTCGAAATTTTTCAATGCAGCCGTTACCTGGTCGTACACTCCGTTCTTCTTGATACTGCCGCCGCCGTATACAACCAGTACCCGGGCTTGTTCGGGAAGCTGAGCTTCCAACCGGGATATAGCGCCTTTGCCGAAAATAACCTTGACCGGATTGACAAACTCGAAATTGTTCATTTCTCTTTGGTATTGAAATCCCTCAATTTGATGTTGGTGAGGATTTTCTTCGTATTCAACGGAAAATCGCCCTGCATCATCCAACTGTAATAACTGGGGTCGGTACGGAATACGTCGCTTACCAGCCGCCCTTTGTATTTGCCAAAATTAAAAACTTCCTGCTTCTTTTCGTTATATACCATACGTCCGGCAAAATCGACGTTATTGTTAAAACAGGAATATTCGGAAAGGAAATCGATATCGTTTTTCAGTTCGGGATAACGGTCTAACTGGGCTTTCAATACTTCATAGGTAGCCAGCGTATCGGCTTCGGCCGTATGGGCGTTTTCCAGGCTTTTATTGCAATAAAATTTATAGGCGGCCCCCAACGTTCGCTGTTCCATTTTATGGAAAATAGTTTGTACGTCTACGAATTTGCGTTTATTCAAATCAACATCCACCCCGGCCCTCAGGAATTCTTCGGCCAGCAAAGGAATATCGAACCGGTTCGAGTTGTACCCCGCCAGGTCGCATCCCTCGATTTGCGCCGCCAACGACTTGGCGATCGACTTAAATGTAGGGCAATCTTTCACATCCTCGTCGGTGATGCCGTGAATGGCCGTAGACGCTTCCGGAATATGCATCTCGGGATTGATGCGTCGGGTTTTGATTTCCTCTTTACCGTTCGGAAATACCTTGACGTACGAAATTTCTACGATGCGGTCGGAAACAATATTAATCCCGGTGGTCTCCAAGTCGAAGAAGACCAACGGGTTCTTTAAGTTTAACTCCATGTATCGGGATTTTGTATTTTTAGTCGTTCAACATCATCGGCATCAGCAGCATGAGCAAATCTTCGTTCTCTTCGTTCTCCGCCGGAACAATCAGGCCGGCCCGCGAAGGATCGGCCAGTTCGAGGATTACCTCTGTCGAATTGACGTTGCTGAGTATTTCGATCAGGTAAGTAGCCTTGAAACCGATACTTAACTCCGGACTGTTGTATTGGCACGGAATCGTTTCTTCGGCCGAGGTGGAAAAGTCGATGTCTTGTGCGGAAACGATCATTTTCCCTTCGGTAAGGTGCAGTTTCACCAGGCTGCTGGCAGCGTTTGAAAACACGGAAACGCGCTTCAGGGCCGTAAGGAAAGCTACCCGGTCGATCATCACCTTGTACGGGTTTTCCTGCGGAATCACACTGTTATAATTCGGGTAGCGCCCTTCTATCAGGCGGCATACCATCTCGAAGTTCGTACAAGTGAAATAAGCGTTGTTGTCGTCGAACTGTATCTTTACCTCTTCGCATTCTTTCACCAGGATGTTGCGCAATAAGGTAGCCGGTTTTTTAGGTAAAATAAAAGCGGCTCTTTCGGGAGCCTTGATGGCCATATTGCGGAAACGAACCAGCTTGTGGCCGTCGGAAGCGACGAAGGTAAGGTCGTCGGTATGCAGGTCGAAATAGATACCGTTCATCACCGGGCGCAATTCATCGTCGGCCGTAGCGAAAAGCGAGCGGGCGATGCCGTTCAGAAGCATCTGGCCGTCGACGGAAACCGTAATCGCATCTTCCTTCAACGGTTTTTGTTGGGGATACGTATCGCCCTTCTGTCCGATAAAGTTATATTTTCCGTTTTGAAAATGAATGAATATTTCCAGGTTTTCATCGTTGATATCGAAAGTAAGCGGTTGTTCGGGCAATTCTTTCAACGGATCGAGCAGAATCTTGGCCGATACGGCGAAAAGCCCTTCCCCTTCCACATTCATCACTTCCACGGAAGTAACCAACCGGGTTTCCGCGTCGGAAGCCGTAATCGTCAGCGTAGTGCCTTGCAGGTCGAACAGGAAGTTATCCAGAATAGGCAATGAATTCTTTGAAGCGATCACTTTACTGATAGCCTGCAAATGCGACAACAACGCGGTACTTGATACATCGAATCTCATAACTGTTACTTATTTAGCTGTTTATTTATATATTCCGCTATTATGGCAGCTTCCGGGCTGCATGTTATATA
>DBGBSM010000492.1:0-5153 GCA_048468815.1 Parabacteroides sp. | reverse complement strand
CGACATGGCCGACCGGAAGGCAATCGTAGTGTTCAACCCCGACTGGCACAAGGGGGTCATCGGCATCGTAGCGTCGCGGCTCACGGAAAAATATTACCGGCCGGCCGTGGTGCTTACCCAGTCGAACGGCCTGATTACCGGCTCGGCCCGCTCGGTAACCGGATTCGACATTTACAAGGCCATCGAAGGGTGCCGCGACCTGCTGGAGAACTTCGGCGGACACACCTATGCCGCCGGGCTGTCGCTGAAAACCGAAAACCTCGACGCTTTTACCAAGCGGTTCGAGGAATTGGCGGCCGTGTCCATTATCCCGGAGCAGATGATTCCGCAAATCGACATCGACGCCCGGCTCGATTTCCGGGAAATCACCCCCCGGTTCATGGCCGACCTGAAGAAGATGAGCCCTTTCGGCCCCGACAACCAGAAACCGGTATTCTGCACCGACAAGGTGAAGGATTACGGTACCAGCAAATTAGTGGGCAAAGAGCTGGAGCACCTCAAGCTGGAATTGCTCGACACCGACTCGCATACGCCCGTGCACGCCATCGCTTTCGGTATGCACGAGCACAATTCGCACATCAAAAACATGCACCCGTTCAGCATTTGCTATACGGTGGAAGAAAATACGTACAACGGCAATACGTCGATCCAACTGATGGTGAAAGACATCAAGACCGATTGCATGTGAAGAGCAGCTACCGACGTGTTCCATAAAGTATTAGCGCAATATTGGGGATATACCGAGTTCCGGCCGTTGCAGGAAGAAATCATCCGTTCGGTACATGCCGGGAAAGATACGTTAGGACTGATGCCTACCGGCGGCGGCAAGTCCATCACGTTTCAGGTTCCGGCGCTGTGCATGGAGGGTATCTGCATCGTGGTAACGCCGCTCATCGCCCTGATGAAAGACCAGGTAGACAACCTGCGCAAAGCGGGCGTCAAGGCCACCGCCGTTTACTCGGGCATGACGCGGCAGGAAATCATCGTCCAACTGGAAAACTGCATCTTCGGGGGCTACAAATTCCTGTACGTTTCGCCCGAGCGCCTGGGTACCGAGTTGTTCCTGGCCAAGCTACAGGCCATGCAGGTATGCTTGCTGGTGATAGACGAAAGCCACTGCATTTCGCAGTGGGGGTACGACTTCCGCCCCTCTTACCTGTCGATTGCCGACGTGCGCGAGCATCTGCCCGGCGTTCCGGTGCTGGCGCTTACCGCCACGGCTACCCCCGACGTGATAGACGACATCCAGGAAAAACTGCATTTCCGGCAGAAAAACGTATTCGTAAAGAGTTTCCTGCGTCCGAACCTGGCTTACATCGTGCGCCGGACCGAAGATAAAATCGAAACGCTTATCTACATCCTCGGCAAAATACCGGGCACGGCCATCGTATACGTACGCAACCGGAAGCGAACCAAGGAAATAGCCGTTGCCTTGCGGGATGCCGGCATTCCGGCCGATTACTTCCATGCGGGGCTGAACCGGGCGGAGAAAGACCTGAAGCAAAACGCCTGGAAAACGGGCGAATGCCGGGTAATCGTTTCCACCAACGCCTTCGGCATGGGCATCGACAAGCCCGACGTACGGCTGGTAGTGCACATGGATATGCCGGGCTCGCTCGAAGAGTATTACCAGGAAGCGGGCCGCGCCGGGCGCGACGGGCTGAAAGCCTATGCCGTGGCGCTATGCAACCGCCTCGACGGCAGCAAGCTGAAAAAGCGCCTTTCCGACGAGTTTCCCGAGAAAGACTTTATCCGCCGGGTGTACGAAGCGCTGGGAAATTACTTCCAGGTGGCGGTGGGGTTCGGCATGGATACGGTACACGATTTCGATATAAACGACTTTTGCTCGGCCTTCAAGCTGCCGTTGCTCCAGACGCACCATGCGCTCAAGATACTGGAACTGTCGGGCTACATCGAGTATACCGACGAAATCGAGAATGCCTCGCAACTGATGTTTACCTGCAACCGCGACGATTTATACGCCCACTCGTATGCTGACGGCGGCACCACCGACGAGATTATCCGCAACCTGCTGCGCTCGTACACCGGTTTGTTCGCCGATTACGCCTATATCAACGAGTCGCTGCTGGCCACGCGCTCGCATTGCACGCCGCAGCAGGTATACGATACGTTGTGCGCGCTTTCGAAGTGGCGCATCGTACATTATATACCGCATAAAAAAACGCCGCTGATCGTTTACCCGCAAACCCGCGAAGAGCAGAAGTACGTGGTGATTCCGCGCACGGCTTACGAGGAACGGAAAGAGCGCTGTACGCGCCGCATCGAGCGGGTGTTGCAATACATCTCGGAAGAGCGGTTGTGCCGGAGCCGGATGTTGTTATCGTATTTCGGCGAGAAAGAGGTATCCGATTGCGGTTGCTGTGACGTATGCCTGGCCAAAAACGAAACGGGACTGAAAAACCATGAGTTCAACGCCATCCGGCGCGCCGTGCTGGAAGAACTGGCCGGCCAGGCGGCTCCGCGCGAAATAAAGGAGTTGGTGCAATCGCTTCCTTTCGACCCCGATAAGTGCCTTACGGTAATCCGCTTCCTGGCTGCCGACGGGCAGGACATCGAAATTGCGGAAGGCCGGATAAGCGCCCGCCAAAAGGACGCGTTATCCGGCGAAAAGTAAAAATAGTGCCTCGGGCGGGGGGTAGCAGTCGAATTTATGTTTACATTTACGAATCGAACGGGTAAACGTAAAAATAAACACACCATGAATCTACAAGAAGCCATCACGCATATACTGTCGGGTAACGCCATTCTCTTTACCGGCTCGGGATTTTCGTTCGGCGCCACGAACTTGCTGGGTGAGAAAAACCCGAAAACGGCGAACGAGTTAACCACGATGTTCTACCGGAAATGCGGCATCACGGAAAACGACTACGATTTAAAGAACGCCTCGCAGCTATTCCAGGAAGAACACGGCGAATCCGAATTGATGACGGTACTGAGGCAGGAATATACCATCACCGCCGTTTCGCCCGACCAGGAACTGATCGCCTCGCTGCCCTGGCGCCGTATTTATACCACGAATTACGACAACGTACTGGAATTTTCCGCCCATAAGAGCCGGAAACTGCTTTCGCCCGTTACCATTACCGAGCGCATCGACCAGTATAAGGACAAACGTACCTTCTGCGTTCACCTGAACGGGTATATCGAGCGGCTCAACTCGAACACGCTACGCAGCGAGTTCAAGCTCACCAATGCCAGCTACCTTACTTCCGATTTCCTGAAAAGCGCCTGGGTGGATTTATTCCGCCACGACATACAAAATGCGAAAGCCGTGTTTTTCGTGGGGTTCTCGTGCGACAACGACCTCGACATCTCGCGTATCATCTCGGAGCATACGGTAGCCGATACGTTGTTTTTCATCGTGAAGGAGGGCGAATCCAAGCTCGCCGTTAAAAAACTGCAACGGTACGGAAACGTATACGATATTCAACTGAACGGACTGGCTGCCCAGATACGGGAAGTGATGGAAGAGTATACCGACGGGGAAAAATCGTTCAGCGAGCCGCGCAGCTTCACCAAATGCACCACCGATTTTTTGGTGCCGAATATGAAAGACATCGACTTGCTCGACCTGTTTTACAAAGGGGCGATTAAAGACGACCTGGTTCATTACTCGCTGATGGACGCGCTGAAATATCCTTATTACATCAAGCGTAAACAGGTGCAGGAAATTATCGACTATATCGGAAACGGCGGCCGGAATATCTTGATACACTCCGACCTGGGAAACGGAAAAACGCTTTTCATCCGCGGATTGGCCGACGAACTGGTGCGCAACGGGCACGAAGTGTATATCTTCAAAAAGAACTTTCCGCAAACTTCCGACGAAATCGAATCGTTATGCACCTACAAGCCGAAAGCGGTAATCATTATCGAGAATTATTCGCAAAACCTGGATGTGCTTCAACGACTCGCGCTTTTCCGTACCGGCGAAACCACGGTGATAGTAACCGAGCGCAGTATGCTTAACGATACGTATTACCCTACGCTGGAAAAATATTTATTCGGCGCGGCGACTAATTACATTACCAAGAACCTGAACCTGCTTTCGTACGAGGAAATCGGCCAGATCGTACGCTTGCTCAATCATTACGGGCTGTGGGGCAACGTGGCCGGCCAGTCGGAGGAAAGAAGAACGCAAATCTTCCTGAACGATTACAACGGTTCGTTCCGTTTGTTCCTGCTCGATTTGCTGGATTCGCCCGACATAAAAAAGAGATTCACCGATTTGTTGCTGGCCATCAAAAACATCAACGAATCGTACTTCAGGGCTACCCTGCTGATTCTGGCGGCCAATTTGTTCGGGTTCAACCTCGATTACGACGACTTGCTCAACATACTCGACGACGAGCTATTGGAGAACCCGGCGTTTTATAACAACGACAACCTGATGGAAATCATCGACTTCAACGAACAGAAGTTGTTGGTGCGCTCGTCGATCTTAGCCGAATCGCTGTTGAAGAAAAATAACTTCCACGACGATTTGATCGAGTTGCTTATCGACGTGGTGAAAAAGCTCGATACCCGGCTGTACGATAAGAACAGCTATGCGATTATCAAAAGCATCGCTTCGTTCTCGCGGCTCCAAATCGTATTCAACCTGAACGAGAATCCGGCGTTCAAACCGGTTATATTGAGTTTTTTCGAAGAAATAAAAACCACGTATTACGCCAGGAAGAATCCGCACTTCTGGTTGCAATACGCCATCGCCCGGCTTTCGTCGCGCGATTATCCCATCGCCAAGCAGTACTTCGATACGGCTTACGGCTATGCGAAAAGTGCGGCCGACTTCGATACGTACCAAATCGACAACCACTATGCGCGGTATCTTATCGAAAACGAAATAATCAACGGTTCGCCCGATACCTGCATGGACGTATTTATCCAGGTACATACCATATTATCCAATAAGAGCGATGCCAACTCGAACCGGCATTATCCTATCCGCGTAGCGATAAATTACGGCCGGTTCTACGAAATATTTTACAAAACGCTGAAAGAGTCGGACCAGGCTGTGTTTATTCTTTCCTGTAAGGAAATACTGGGCAGAATAGACCAATATAAAAAAGTAACCGACGAAAGGGCGTGGAATAAAAACGTGAAGAAATGCGAAGACGAGCTAACCCGGATTC
>DBGBSM010000491.1:0-2302 GCA_048468815.1 Parabacteroides sp. | reverse complement strand
TGCTGTTCGTCCTGGCTGCTTATTCCGACCGCATCGCCCCCGGTACGAGCTTGTTCTTTTCTTATCTCGGACTGGGCTTCCCTATCCTTTTCGCTTTGAACTGCTGTTTTTTATTGTATTGGTTGTTGATGGGAAAATGGAAGATGCTGGTGGTGGTGGTTCTTTCGTTAGCCGTATGCTGGCAGCCGCTTACTACGTATTTTCCGTTGCATTGCGCTACACAGGAGGTACCCGAGGGTGCCTTGAAAGTGCTTACGTACAATGTGATGGGGTTCGGTTATAACGACCACACAAAAGAATCGCCGAACGAAATAGTAAAGTATATAGCCGATTCGGGCGCCGACATCGTTTGCCTGCAAGAGTATCAGGTGTTTCCGCCGGGCAGCAAGTTGCTTACATCTAAGAAGTTGAATAAGGCGTTGAGCATGTATCCGTACCGGAAGGTGATGGATAATAATATCGCGGTATTCTCCAAGTACCCCATTACCCGTTCGCGCCAGATCCGGTACGAAACCGTGGCCAACGGTTCGGCGGTACACGAGTTGCAAGTGAAAGGGAAAAAGCTGGTGCTTATCAATAACCACCTGGAATCGCTGAAGTTGACTACGGAGGATAAAACCAAGTACAAGGATTTTATCAAAAGTCCGGGTTCGGGGCAGTTCAGCGATTTTAAGGGTACTATCGAGCAGAAGTTGGGGCCGGCTTTCAAAATCCGGGCGAAGCAGGCCGAAGCGGTGGCGGCCGAAATCCGGGCGGCGGGCGATGCGTATATCGTGGTATGCGGCGATTTTAACGATACGCCTGTTTCGTATGCGCACCGAACGATACAGGGCCCGTTAATCGATGCTTTTGCCGAGTCGGGATGCGGCATGGGTGTTTCGTATAACCAGAACTTGTTTTTCTTCCGCATCGACCACATCCTGCATTCCGGAAATATCAAGTCTTACTGCTCTACCGTGGATAAAAGCATCCGGGCGTCCGACCATTATCCGCTGTGGACGTATTTGGTGCTGGAGTAAATCGGGCTGCGCTTTTAGCTGTTGAATGTACCTCGGCCAGAATGCAAAGCAGCCCCTCCACAGAAGGGCTGCTTTGCATTCTGACAATATGCTATTGTGCAGGTTATTTCACCCAAACGTTTACGATTTCTCCTACGAACATCTTGTAAAGCTGTTTTGTACTCCATTCCTCTTTCAGGGCAGTATTGGTAATCGCTTCGGGCGTAATCGACTGTGCTACCGTTTTGCGGCACTCGATAATCATCCACGCTTCCGAAAACGCTTTGCTGCCCGAAGGCGTAGTGATGGGCGTAAGTCCTGTTTCCTTTACCTTATCCGAGCTCTTACCCGACTTGCTCCCGCATATTTTCAGCGCATCCCGGTAAGCCTCCGTGTAGAACGAAAGCGTATACGTATCGTTTTTCTCCATCAACTGATAGGTGAAGCGGGTAGGAGCGATAAAGCAAAAGGCCACCGGCTTACCGAACATCATACCCAAACCGCCCCAACCGGCCGTCATCATGTTGAACTGCCGGTCGTTTCCGGCCGTAATCAACATCCAGTCGTCGCGCAGCAACTTGATTATGTTCCCCGGAATTTTATCGGGAGCGATGGATTTGTATCCCGGCATTCCGGTAGCCGGAGCAGCCGGAACCAGTACCGCCGCCGGTGTTTGCACAACCGTTTCCACCGGAGCGGAAACTGCAGGAGCGGCCGGAGCTACGGGCGCCTGGCTTACGACGGGTTCGGCCGGAGCAGCTTGAGCCGTTCGGTTGCCGGCTAAAGCGGCACCCCCTAACGCTCCCTGTATATCCGAGAAGAGTCCGTTTACGAGGTCGACGGTCTTGGCTCGGAATTTACCGGAGCCTCGCGCCAGCTTGGTTTTATCTTTATTTAAGGCGTATTTATCTACAATCCATTCTTCGGCCGCGTATTTCTCCGGTTCGTTCTGGTACGAAACGTTATACGTATACCGGATGCCCGTTACTTCGGCCAGGCATTTGTCCGGTTCGCACTCCACCGTCAGCCGGTAACTGGCCAGCGAGCGGTCGAGCGAAAGCGCCGTTTTGGCAAACACCAGGTATTCTTCGCCCCCGCAGGCTATTTCTCCCTTCTCCGCATTCGTATACAATACGCGGTTGTTTCCTTCGTCGAACCGGCTTTTGGCCCAGGATAACACTGCGTCGTAAATTTGTTGTTGCGATAAGCCGGGAGCGTTGAATTCTTTGCTGAATACCACTTTTCCATCGATTTCGGGTACGGCCCCGGCCAGGTAAGCCGGATCGTTTTGCGCCGTTGCCAGC
>DBGBSM010000490.1:0-1995 GCA_048468815.1 Parabacteroides sp. | reverse complement strand
CCGTTTCGCTTTTTTGTTTTACTTTGTGAAAGTAATCCCCCTATAGTAAACAAGCATGAAACTGAATTTTGCCGAAAGGATGTCGCATATCAAGGCATCCGAAATACGAGAGATATTGAAAGTAACCGAACAGGCAGAGGTTATTTCGTTCGCCGGCGGCTTGCCGGCCCCCGAACTTTTTCCTATTCGTGAAATCGAGGAAGTAACCCGGATTGTTTTGGAAGAAGCCGGGACGAAAGCGCTCCAGTATACCACCACCGAAGGGTACGCCCCGTTGAGGGAGTGGATTGCCGACCGGATGAACCGGCGCTTGGGTACGGCGTTCGATAAAGATAACGTACTATTGACGCACGGCTCGCAGCAAGGGTTGGATTTGTCGGGAAAAGTTTTTCTCGACGAAGGAGACGTGGTGCTGTGCGAAAGCCCCACCTACCTGGCGGCCATCAGCGCCTTCAAGGCATACGGATGCCGTTTTATCGAAATCCCTACCGACGGGGAAGGAATGGTTATGGACGCGCTGGAGGAAGCGCTGGGCAAAACCGCGAACGTAAAGCTGATTTATGTAATCCCCACTTTCCAGAATCCTACGGGGAAAACCTGGAGCCTCGCGCGGCGTAAAAAGCTGGCCGAGCTGTCGGCGAAGTATGGCGTTGCAGTGATAGAAGACAATCCGTACGGCGAGTTGCGGTTCGAAGGCGAGTCGTTGCCCTCCGTCAAGTCGTTCGATACGGCCGGGAATGTTTTGTGTACGGGCAGTTTTTCCAAAATTTTCTGTCCGGGCTTCCGCATCGGCTGGATTGCCGGCGATAAAGACATTATCCGGAAATACGTGCTGGTTAAGCAAGGTACGGATTTGCAATGCAATACGATAGCCCAACTTACGATTGCCGAATACCTGAAACGGTACGACATCGACAAGCATATCGGCAAAATAATCGAAGTGTATAAGAAGCGCCGCGATACGGCCGTCCGGTGCATCGAGCGGTATTTCCCCGATACGGTAACGTTTACCCGGCCCGAAGGCGGATTGTTTACCTGGATAGAGCTGCCCGAAGGCGTTTCGGCGCGCGAGGTGTTGGTGAAAAGCCTGGAGAAAAAGATTGCGTTCGTTCCGGGCGGCTCCTTTTATCCGAACGGTCCGAAAGAGAATACGCTCCGGATAAATTACTCCAACATGCCGGAAGACCGGATAGAGCAGGGGCTCGGCACGTTGGCCGGAGTGGTAAAGGAACATATCGCCCGGCAGGAAGGATAACGCTGTTTGCGGCGGTACCCGAGAAGCCGTGTAAAGGCGAATGGGGTAAAAGCAGGAGGATACACGAAAAATCGGAATGGAATGATGACGGAAAAAGAAAAAATGCTCGCCGGGGAGATATACGATTGCGGCGACCCGGAGCTGCTGGCGCGCTGGCATTACGCCAAGCGGCTTCAGCAACAGTACAGCGCTGCCGATAGCCGCGATGCGGAACAATTGTCGGCTATTTTGGATGAGTTGCTCGGAACGTGCGGCGAACATGTGTGGATTGCCGCCCCGTTCTTTACGGATTACGGCGAAAATATTCATCTCGGCGACTACGTGGAGATAAATACGAACTGCGTTTTCCTGGATTGTAACCGGATAACCATCGGCAGCCACAGCGGAATCGGGCCCGGAGTGCACATTTATACGGTCGGCCATCCGGTGAATCCGGCCGAGCGGTTGCCGGAAAACAGCCGGTTCTGGAAATCGTTTACCGCGCCCGTAACCATCGGCCGCAATGTATGGATAGGGGGCAGCTCGGTTATTTTACCGGGTGTTACCATCGGCGATAATGTAACGGTGGGAGCCGGCAGCGTGGTTACCAAATCGTTGCCTTCCGATTGTGTGGCGGTAGGAAACCCGGCACGGATTATCCGGAAGCTTTGACGGAGGCCGGACGCTTTTTCCGGAAGGACGTTGGCCCGGTAACGTGTTTTTCTGAAAGGAAGTTGGCCCGTTAGCGTGTTGCCTTATTT